>NZ_JBIVPJ010000004.1:380904-512639 GCF_044754585.1 Streptomyces sp. NPDC093065
GCGCGAACCGGCCGGAGGACGACGGCACCGCTGGGCGACGGCGGCGCCCCGGTCGGCGACGAGTGGCGTGTCTCCGCAGGCGGGTCAGGCCGAGCAGCCGAGGGCGGTCGCGCCCTGCAGGTCGTCGACGAGCCTCACCGCGGCCCGCATGCGCTTGCCGACCGGTTCCCTGTGCACCTCGAAGCTCTGGCAGACGGCCATGACGATCTCCAGCCCGTGCCGCCCGACACGGTCGGGGTCCGCGGGGTGGGGCACGGGCAGCACCGGCTCGCTGTCCCACACCGTGACCTCCACCCGGTCCTCGGCCAGCTCGAGATCGACGGTCGAGGGGCCGGGCGCGTACTTGCAGGCGTTCGTCAGCAGCTCGCTGACCACCAGTTGCACCACTTCCACCGCGCGCTCGGACACCCTGGCCCCCTGCGCCGCCCGCACGCGTGCCAGAAACAGCCGGGCCAGCTCCCGCCCCCGGGCGATGTCGCCGGGAATGCCCTCGTACTCTGCCGAAACCTTCACCGGCTCGTCCCTCCGCCGGTCCCCGATGCGGGCAGCCCCGTCCATCCGATCCGCCCTCTTCCTGAGCCTTGACCGTTTACGCCAGCCCGTCTACCCCCGAATCCGGCAAACATCACCCGCCTCTGCACGGGCCCTGCGTGACAGTGGCGTCAGCCGTCCGTCGGGCGCAGGACCAGGCAGAGGAAGCCGAAGGACTCCCGGTAGCCCCGCACCCACCCGTCGCGGTGGGCGGTGGCCGTCCCGAGCGCCTGCGCGCGGTCGGGGCCGGCGGGGTGGTCCAGGGCCCACGCGGCCAGTGTCCCGGTCCAGGACCACTCGTAGTCGTCGAGTTCCCGGCGGGTGCTGATGTGCCCGCCGACGGGCGTCCAGCCGTCCGCGACGACCCGGTCGAGGGTGGTCGGCAGGTCGGCGAGGTCACCGAGCATCCCGACCGCCTCGGGGGACGGATCGCGTTCCCAGAACCCTTCACCGACCAGGACGCGTCCCCCGGGCGCCAGGTGCTCGCGTGCGGCGGCGAGGGTGGCGGGCAGGCCGCCGAAGGCGTGGGTGGAGCCGACGCACAGGACCAGGTCGAAGGGGTGCGGGGCGGTGAAGCCGGCGGCGTCCCGACGGTGCAGGGTGAGCCGGTCCGCCACCCCGAGCCGCGCAGCCGCCGCGCGGGCGTGGTCGAGGGCGCTCCCGGAGAGGTCGACTCCCTCGGCCGTGAGACGCGGATGCCCGACGAGGGCGCGCAGGAGCCATTCCCCGCCACCGCAGCCCAGGTCGAGCAGGCGGGCGCCGTCGCCGGGGACCGCCCGGGTCAGGAGCCGGCGTACGGACTCGTCGTCGAGCGGGGCCGCGATCGGGTGGTCGGCATGGGCGAGGCGGGAGATCTGGTCACGTTCCACCGGCGGAGCCTCGCACGGCCGTCCGGACGGACGCACCCCATTTCCAGGACCGCCGACTCGTTTCCGGGAGTGCCGACCCGGCCGTTTCGAGGCTGCCGACTCGGCCGTTTCGGGGCTGGTCGGCGCCGGGCGGGGTGGCCGATCCTGTTGACCACGTCGTCGAGCCGGGTGGCCAACGGGGCCGCTCGGCCGGAGTGGGGGTGGCCACGTGGAGCAGGACGGACAGGTCTGCGCGCGGAAGGCCGACCGGGGGCGGGCCCGGCCGGGGTGCCCGGTGGGCCGGGCGGCGGACGGGAGCTGGCAGGTGCACGATTTCGCCGTCGCGCGGGCGCTGCTGCGCGGCCCGGGCACCGTGCAGGCCGGTCTCGGCATCGAGACGGTGGAGAAGCTCCCGCCGCGCGTCCGCCGGCCCGTGCTCTACCGGGACGGCCCCGAGCACCGGGAGCACCGCAGGCAGACCGCCCGCTACTTCACGCCCCGCCGGGTGGACGAGCACTACCGCGAGCCGATGGTCCGGATCGCGGAGGAACAACTGGCCGCCCTGCGCTCGGCCGGCGAGGCCCCGCTGTCCGATCTCGCCTTCGGTCTGGCCGTCGGCGTGGTGAGCGAGGTCGTCGGGCTGCGGTACGGCAGGCCCGGCATCCGGCGCCGGCTGGAGCGGTTCTTCCCCCGGGAGTTCGGCGAGCCCGGACTGACCAGTGTCCGGGGCCTGTACTGGCTGGTGCGGCAGAACACCAACTGGCTCCGCATCCACCTGGCCGACGTGCGCCCCGCGATCCGCGCGCACCGCCGCCGTGAGCACGACGACCTGATCTCCCACCTGATCGCGGAGGGCTGCTCGGACGTCGAGATCCTCGGTGAGTGCCTGACGTTCGCGGCGGCGGGCATGGTCACCACGCGCGAGTTCGTGTGTCTGGCCGCCTGGCACCTCTTCTCGGACGCCGAGCTGCTCGACCGCTACCGGTCGGCGGACGAGGCGGGGCGCCTGGCCGTCCTCCGGGAACTGCTGCGGCTGGAGCCCGTCATCGGGCGGCTGCGCAGGCGGGCCACGGAGCCGGTGGAACTGCCCTGTCCCGGCGGTCCGGTGACGGTGCGCCCCGGCGAACACGTCGTGGTCCACCTGGACGACGCCAACAGCGACCCGAAGGCCGTGGGGGACGACCCACTGCTCGTCCGTCCCGAGCGGGCCGAGGTGGTCGGCGCGGGCCTCTCCTTCGGCGACGGCCCGCACCGGTGTCCCGGCGCGCACATCGCCCTGCTGGAGACCGATGTCTTCCTCAGCCGCCTGTTCGCCCTCGACGGCGTCCGGATGAGCGGGGCACCGCATGTGACGTTCCAGGAGGCGATCGGCGGCTACGAGATCCGGGACCTGACCGTGGCACTCCCCCGGACCGGCCGTGACTGACCGGTCCGGGGGCCGCGGTACGGCGCCTGCGGGACGGCGTCAGCCGCCCAGGGCGCCGAGGACGACGGTCCTGGCCTCGTCCTGCACCTGCCGGAGGTGGTCCGCGCCGCGGAACGACTCGCCGTAGATCTTGTAGACGTCCTCGGTGCCGGAGGGCCGGGCCGCGAACCAGGCGTTCTCGGTGGTCACCTTGATGCCGCCGATGGGGGCGCCGTTGCCCGGTGCCTCGGTGAGCACGGCGATGACCGGTTCCCCGGCGAGGGTGTCGGCGGTGACCTGGGCCGGGGACAGCTTGGCCAGGCGGGCCTTCTCCTCGCGGGTGGCGGGGGCGTCGATGCGGGCGTAGGCGGGTTCGCCGAAGCGGGCGGTGAGCGCGGCGTAGTGCTCCGAGGGCGTCTTGCCGGTGACGGCGGTGATCTCGGAGGCCAGCAGCGCGAGGATGATGCCGTCCTTGTCGGTGGTCCACACGGAGCCGTCCCGGCGCAGGAAGGACGCCCCGGCGGATTCCTCGCCGCCGAAGCCGAGGGAGCCGTCGACCAGGCCGTCCACGAACCACTTGAAGCCCACGGGGACTTCGACCAGCCGCCGGCCGAGGTCGGCGGCGACCCGGTCGATCATGCCGGAGGACACCAGCGTCTTGCCGACGCCCGCGTCGGCCGGCCAGTCGGCGCGGTGGGCGTACAGGTAGGCGATGGCGGTGGCGAGGTAGTGGTTGGGGTTCATCAGTCCGCCGTCGGGGGTGACGATGCCGTGCCGGTCGGCGTCGGCGTCGTTGCCCGTGGCGATGGTGAAGCGGTCGCGCTGCTCGATGAGGGAGGCCATGGCGTGCGGCGACGAGCAGTCCATGCGGATCTTGCCGTCCCAGTCGAGCGTCATGAACCGCCA
Organism: Streptomyces sp. NPDC093065; assembly: GCF_044754585.1. Classification (NCBI taxonomy): domain Bacteria; kingdom Bacillati; phylum Actinomycetota; class Actinomycetes; order Kitasatosporales; family Streptomycetaceae; genus Streptomyces; species Streptomyces sp. NPDC093065. The sequence continues at coordinate 384,595 of NZ_JBIVPJ010000004.1, forward strand.
GGTCGGGTCGGCGAGCGGGTTGACCACCGTCAGGTCCAGGCGGTGCTGCTCGGCGATCCGGCCCCAGTACGCGACGGAGGCGCCGCCGAGCGGGTCCGCGCCGATGCGCACGCCGGCCGAGCGGATCGCGTCGAGGTCGAGGACGCTCGGCAGGTCGCGGACGTAGGCGTCGAGGAAGTCGTAGCGGCCGGTCCCCGGCGCGGCGAGCGCCTGGGCGTAGGGGACACGGCGTACGTCCTTCAGTCCCGCCGTGATGATCTCGTTGGCCCGGTCCTGGATCCAGGAAGTGGCCTCGGAGCCGGCGGGGCCGCCGTGCGGCGGGTTGTACTTGAAGCCGCCGTCGGCGGGCGGGTTGTGCGAGGGGGTGACGACCACGCCGTCGGCCGGGCCCGAGGCGCGGCCCCGGTTGTGGGTGAGGATGGCGTGGGAGACCGCCGGGGTGGGGGTGTAGCCGTCCGCGTCGTCGATGAGGACGGTCACGTCGTTGGCGGCGAACACCTCCAGTGCGGTGACCCTCGCGGGCTCGGACAGGGCGTGGGTGTCGGCGCCCAGGAAGAGCGGGCCGTCGGTGCCTTGCGCGGAGCGGTACTCGCAGATGGCCTGGCTGGTGGCGGCGATGTGGTCCTCGTTGAACGCCGCCGCCAGGGACGAACCCCGGTGCCCCGACGTCCCGAAGGCCACGCGCTGCCCCGGCTCGGCCGGGTCCGGGTGCAGGGCGTAGTACGCCGTCACCAGCCGGGCCACGTCGATCAGGTCTTCGGGGCCGGCCGGCTTTCCGGCTCGCTCGTGCTGCATGCGCCCACTCCTCCGCGTCGGTCGGGACTTCGCTCGCGGGTCCCATCTTCCCCCGTCCGGGCGGGGACAGCGCAGTGGCGCGGTGCGTTCCGGCCGGTGTCAGATCCGGCCGCCGGTGAGACGGGTGAGGGGGCCCTGCGTCTGCCGTCCGGCGCGGCGGCCCACCGCGTACGACGCGGCGCTCACGGCGGTGAGGCCGGCGCCCACGCCGGCGGCGACGAGCCTGCGGTGGGCGATGACCGTCCACGCCGTCTTCGCCGTGGCCGCGACCTGCCCCGAGGCGGTGACGACGGCCTGCCGGCCGGCCGCGACGCCCTTGGCCGCCGTCTGGACGGCTCCGTTCGCGGCATCGGCGGAGCGCTGGGCTCCGGCCTTGGCGGCCGACGCGGCGTCAGCCGCCTTGGCGGTGGCGGCCTGTCCCGCCCGTGAGGCGGGCGCGGTGGCCTTCTCGGCGGCGCCCCGTGCCTTGGCCTCGGCGGTCCGCGTGCCGGCGGGCTTCTTGTTCGTGTCCTTGTTCGGATCGCTCATGGACACCGCCTTGCCCGTCACCGAGTCGGCAAACGCGGACGTCCCGCACGGGTGGGAGGCGGCGCCCTCGACGGAGCCTTCGCTGCCCCCAACTCCTCTGAATGCGTTCGGCGTTGCGTGACCACCGCCCAGCAGGCCGACGACCGGATCCGCCAACTGCACCCGGGCATCGGCGACTACGCGCTCACCGACCGCCGGTTCCCGGGCCTCGCGGTGCGCCGGCTCGCCGACGACCACGGCATCCGGTGTTCCTCCGCACCGGCACCGTCCTGAAGCACGCTTCCCGGCCCCGGCGAGCCGGTGGCGCCGACGCTGCTCACCGGCCGGTGGCACTCACGTGACCGCCGCGGTCGGCGGCAGTTGGGCCGGGCTCACCTGCTCGCCCAGCACCTCGGCCATGAACTGCACGAGCCAGCGCTGCGCCGGGCTGCGCGAGGACTCGTGCCGCGCGTACAGGGCGATCTCGATGGGCTCGGTCTCGAACGGCAGGCGCACCAGCCGCACCCGGTGGGAGGCGGTGAAGACCTCGCCGACGTACTCGGGGACGATGGCCACCAGGTCGGTCTGTTCCAGCAGATAGGGCAGCATCGAGAAGCGGGTGGCGTCCACGGCCACCCGTTCGAGCAGCCCGTGGGCGCCGAGCAGGGCCCTGGGCGTGACGTGACCGCTCGGGCCGAACACCGTCGCGTGGTGCTCCGCCGCCAGGTCCCCGGCCGTGACCGCGTCGCCCCGCACGCGCGGATGGTCCGCGGCGACCATGAGGACGTAGCGCTCGCGGAAGAGCGGGATGCGCACGGTCAGGTGCGAGGTGATCACCGGGGTGGCCACGAACACGTCGAGGTCGCCGCGGCGCAGCTGGCCCTCGGCGTCCTCCACGTCGAAGGGGCGGACGGTGAACGACACCCCGGGCGCCCGCTCGCGCGCCGCGGCCACGAGCCTCGGCAGCAGCGTCGCCTCGCCGAGGTCGGACAGGGCGATGGTGAAACGGCCGGACATGGTCCCGTCGTCGAAGAGGTCGCCCTGGCGGACCGTCCCGTCGATCTCCGCCAGCGCGCGCTGGAGCGGCAGGTACAGCCGACGGGCGCCGGCGGTGGGGGTCAGCCCGCGTCCGTTGCGGCGGAACAGCTCGTCGTCGAAGTGCCGTCGCAGCTTGCCCAGGCTGTAGCTGACGGTGGGCTGGGTGACGTGGAGCGTCTCGGCGGTGGCCGTGACGCTGCCGGTCTCGTAGAGCAGCACGAAGACGCGGGCCAGGTTGAGATCGAAGGTCCCCATATCGAAAGACTCTATATCGGAGTGGCGAAACATCTATTGGTGCCCATGTCGCGGGGTGCCTAGCGTGTCCCGCGTCACTTCGAAAGGAATGTCCGTGCCATCCGTGCGTCGTGTCTCCCACGAGTTCCTGGAACGCCAGGGGCTCACCACCGTCTTCGGCAACCCGGGCTCCAACGAGCTGCCCTTCCTCGCCGGGCTGCCCGACGGCTTCCGCTACGTCCTCGGTCTGCACGAGGGCGCCGTCGTCGGCATGGCCGACGGGTACGCCCAGGCGACCGGCCGCCCGGTACTGGTCAACCTGCACGCCGCCTCCGGTTCCGGCAACGCGATGGGCGCCCTGACGAACGCAGTCGCCTCCCGTACGCCACTCGTGGTGGTCGCCGGGCAGCAGGTGCGGCCGGCCATCGGCCCCGAGGCCAACCTGGCCAGCGTCGACGCCCCGGCCCTGATGAAGCCGCTGGTCGGCTGGGCGGCGGAGCCCGCGTGTGCCGGGGACGTGCCGCGCGCGCTCGCCCAGGCCGTCTTCGAGGCGCGGCTCCAGCGGCGGCCCACGTATCTGTCGGTGCCGTACGACGACTGGGCGGCCGAGGTCGACGACAACGCCCTGGCCGTGCTCGACCGGCAGGTGTCGCGGGCTTCGGCGCCCGGCGGCGAGCAGCGCCGGTGGCTCGTGGAGCAGGTCGCCTCGGCCAGGCGCCCCGCGCTGGTGCTGGGCGGCGACATCGACTCCGCCGGCCGATTCGACGACGCCGTCCGGCTGGCCGAGCGGCTCGGCGGGCCCGTGTGGGCGGCGCCCTCGCAGTTCCGGCTGCCGTTCCCCAACCGGCATCCGCAGTTCCGGGGCGTGCTGCCCGCCGGGATCGCGCCGATCTCCGAGGCCTTCGAGGGCCACGACCTGGTGCTCGTGCTGGGCGCGCCGGTCTTCCGCTACCACGAGTACCTGCCCGGCCGGTACCTGCCCGAGGGCACCCGGCTGATCCAGGTGACCGAGGACGCCTCCGCCGCCGCGCGGGCGCCGATGGGCGAGGCGCTGGTCGCGGATCCGGGTGCCGTCATCGACGTACTCCTCGAGTCGCTGCCGGCGGCTTCCACCCGCACGGACTCCTACCGGTCCGTGCCCGAGCCGCTGACCGCCGAGGGGCCGGGGCTCCACCCCGAGCAGGTCTTCGCCGCGCTGCGCGACGAACTGCCCGGGGACACCGCGTACGTCGTCGAGTCGACCTCGACCAATGCGGCGTGGTGGCGCCAGATGGACCTGCGCCGCCAGGGCTCCTATTACTTCCCGGCGGCCGGCGGGCTCGGTTTCGGCCTGCCCGGCGCGGTCGGCGTCGCGATGGCGCAGCCCGACCGCCCGGTGGTCGGCGTGATCGGCGACGGCTCGGCCAACTACGGCATCACCGCCCTGTGGACGGCCGCGCAGCACCGGGTCCCGCTGACCGTCGTCCTGCTGCGCAACGGCACGTACGGGGCGCTGCGCTGGTTCGGCGGTCTGCTCGGTGTGCCGGACGCGCCGGGCCTCGACATCCCGGGCCTCGACTTCACCCGCGTCGCGGAGGGTTACGGCGTGCGGGCCCGGCACGTCGGCGGGGTCGCGGAACTGCGCGCCGCGCTCGCCGAGCGGCCGGACCACCCGCGGCTGATCCAGGTGGACACGGCCCTCACCACGCCTTCCTGAACCAACTCGAAACCGACCGATGATCCCGACCGATGATCCCGACGAGAGGGAAGACGATGACACTCCTGGACAGCGACGTCTGGGGCGGGAAGTTCTACAGCGACGGCTGGCAGGACTCCCCCACCGAGCAGCCGGTGACCGAGCCCGCCACCGGCGACCGCCTCGGCACGGTGGGCCTGGCCGCGGCCGAGGACGTGAGCCGCGCCGCCGCCCGGGCCGCCGAGGCCCAGCGCGAGTGGGCGGCGACCTCGCCCCAGCGGCGCGCCGCCGTGCTGCGGCGCGCGGGTGAGCTGTTCACCGAGCACGCCACCGAGATCGAGGACTGGCTGGTGCGCGAGGCCGGCTCGGTGCGGTCCAAGGCGGGCTTCGAGGCGGGGCTCGCGATCGGCGAGTGCTTCGAGTGCGCCGGGCTTCCCACGCATCCGCAGGGCGAGGTGCTCACCTCGGAGGACGCCCGCTGGTCGCTCGCCCGGCGCCGCCCCGCCGGTGTCGTCAGCGTGATAGCGCCCTTCAACTTCCCGCTCGTCCTCGGCCTGCGTTCGGTGGCCCCCGCGCTGGCGCTCGGCAACGCCGTGCTGCTCAAGCCCGACCCGCGCACCGCGGTGAGCGGCGGTGTGGTCATCGCCCGGATCTTCGAGGAGGCCGGGCTCCCGGCCGGTGTCCTGCACCTGCTGCCGGGCGACGGCGCGGTCGGCCGGGCGGTCGTGGAGGCGCCCGAGGTGCGGGTGATCTCGTTCACCGGTTCCACACCGGTCGGACGGGCGATCGGCGAGCAGGCCGGGCGGCTGCTGAAGCGGGCGCACCTGGAGCTGGGCGGCAACAACGCCCTGGTCGTACTGCCCGGCGCGGACGTGGCGAAGGCGGCCTCGGCGGGCGCGTTCGGCTCGTACCTGCACCAGGGGCAGATCTGCATGACGACGGGCCGGCACATCGTGCACGAGTCGCTGGTGGAGGAGTACACCGCCGCGCTCGCCGCGAAGGCCGAGGCCCTGCCGGTGGGCGACCCGGCGCGTCAGGACGTGGCGCTGGGTCCGATCATCGACCGCCGGCAGCTGGAGCGGGTGCACGGCATCGTCACCGACAGCGTCGCGGCGGGCGCGAAGGTCGTCGCGGGCGGCGAGATCGACGGCGCCGGCTACCGCGCCACCGTGCTGGCCGGCCTGACGACGGACATGCCGGCCTGGCGCGAGGAGATCTTCGGCCCGGTGGCGCCCGTCATCTCCTTCTCCTCGGCGGAGGAGGCCGCGCGGATCGTCAACGACTGCGAGTACGGGCTGTCGGTCGGCATCCTCGGCGACGTCGGCACGGCGATGAAGCTCGCCGACCGCATCGACTCCGGCAAGGTGCACATCAACGAGCAGACGGTCGGCGACGAGCCCAACGCCCCCTTCGGCGGGGTCAAGGCCTCCGGCACCGGCTCCCGGTTCGGCGGCGCCGCGGCCAACGTCGAGGCGTTCACCGAGACCCAGTGGCTCACGGTCCGCCCGGACATCGCCGACTACCCGTTCTGATCCCCCGGTCACCCGTACCGGGTACTTCCCGGCCGCCCCGGCCGGTCCGGCTCCGCTCACTCACACCCGTCCCCCGGGGGGAGAGTCATCATGGCTTCCACCACCACGTCCGGCGCACCCGCGCAGTCCGGACGCGCCGTCAGCGGCGCGTGGACGGTGATCCTGTGCTGGATCACCGTCCTGCTCGAGGGCTACGACCTCGTCGTCCTCGGCGCCATCATCCCCACCCTGCTCAAGACCCACCATCTCGGCATGACCGCGGGCGACGCGACCACCATCGCGACGCTCTCGCTCGTGGGCGTCGCCATCGGCGCGGTCTGCGTCGGCCCGCTGGCCGACCGGCTGGGCCGGCGTCGCCTGCTCATCGGCTCGGTCGTCCTCTTCTCGGTCCTGACCGTCGTGGTGCCGCTGGCGAACTCCGTCGCGATGTTCGCCGCGCTGCGCCTGCTCGCCGGTCTGGGCCTGGGCGCCTGCATGCCGGTCTCGCTGACGATGATGGCCGAGCACATGCCCGCCGGCCGCCGGGCGCGGGCCAGCACTCTCACCATGACCGGCTACCACACCGGCGCGGTGATCACCTCGCTGCTGGCCCTCCAGGTGACCGACAACTGGAAGATCCTCTTCTACCTGCTGGGCGTCGTCGGTCTGGTGATCGCCGCCGTCCAGTGGTTCAAGCTGCCGGAGTCGCAGGCCTTCGAGCGGGCCAGGCAGGACGGCGCGCGGCGGGTGCCGTTCACCGAGCTGCTCAAGCCGGCCTACCTGCGCGCGGGCATCGGCATCTGGGTCGCCTCGTTCATGGGTCTGCTGCTCGTCTACGGCCTCAACACCTGGCTGCCGAAGCTGATGAACGACGCCGGCTACCCCGTGCCGACGGCCGTGACCCAGCTGCTCGTGCTCAACGTCGGCGGCGTCGTCGGTCTGGTCCTCGGCGGGTTCGTCGCCGACCGGCGGGGCATCAAGGGCACCACGATGGTCTGGTTCGCGGTCTCGGTGCTCATGCTGGGGTGTCTGAGCATCAAGATGGAGAGCGACCTGCTGCTCAACGTCGTCGTCTTCTTCACCGGCGTGTTCGTCTTCTCGGCCATGGTGCTGGTCTACGCGTATGTGACGCACTTCTACCCGGCCTCCGTGCGCGGCACCGCGCTCGGCTCGGCGTCCGGGATCGGGCGGATTGGCTCGATCGTCGGCCCGTCGATCACCGGCGCGCTGGTCGCCTCGGGGGTCGGTCACCCGTGGGGCTTCTACTTCTTCGCCGCGGTGGCGGTCCTGGGCTTCCTGGCCGTGCTGACGCTGCCGCGCGGCGGCGGGAGCGAGCCGGCCGGGGCCGCAGTGCCCGCCGCGCCCGCCGCACCGGCCGGGTGACGCCCTGACGCCATGAGGAACGGGAGCAGCGGGCCGCGCGGCCCGCTGCTCCCGTCGGTGTCCGGGGGCCTGTTCTCAGTCGTTGTCGACGTCCTGGCTCAGCACCTTGCCGTTGGCCGCGTCGACGTCGACGGTGGTCTTGTTCCAGTTGGCCTTGTCGACCACGTCGACGCCCCAGACGACCTGCTGGTCGTCGTTGTCGCCGAGCTCGACGTGGGTGACGGTGCCCTTGGCCTTGTCGGTGGCCGCCTTGACCGCCTGCTGCGGCGTCTGCTTGGCCTTGTCCAGCCACTCGGTGATCTGGGTCTTGTCGTCGGGGTCCTGGTCCGGGTCGACCATGGTGCGGAAGACCTTGCCGTTCACCGCGTCGATGTCGATGCGGTGCAGGGTGCCGTCGGACTGGGCGACCTTGGCCTCCCACTCCGGGGCGCCCTCACTGGGGGCGGGGTTGGGCATGCCGGGGCTCGCCGAACCGGTCGGGGAGCCGCTCGGCGACGCGGTGGCGTCGGCGTCCGTGCGCTTGAGTTCGAGGTCCACGAGCTTGCCCTCGGGGACCTCCTTGACGGCGGTGTCGGCTGCCTTGTCCCAGGTGACCTTCGCCGCGGAGACGAGGTCCTTACGCTCGGTCTGGTCCTCGTTCATCGAGGCCGACGGAGAGCCGGAGGGGGACTCGGACATCGAGTCGGTGGCGGACGGGGAGGGGGACTCGGTCTGGGCCGCCTCCGCGACGCTGGAACGGTTCGTATCGGCGTTCGTGCAGGCCGTCAGCATCAGTGCGGAGGCGCCCAGGGCGCCGATCACGGCAAGCGAACGCAAGGGGGGAAGTCGTCGTGCAGAGCTCATGATGCTGTCCGTAACCGGTTCGTCACGCAGACACACCGGCCCAGTATGAAAATCACTCTGCTGGCGGAGGGACTACGGCGACGGAGCCCTCAGCGGGCCCGCACGAACTCCACCCGGCCGGTTCCGGCGGCGGCCACCGGGCATGGGGGCAGTGTCCGGACCCCGCCCCCTTCCAGCCACTCCCGGTACGCGGTGGACTGACGGGCGACCTCCCAGTACGCGTCCTCCAGCGCGGGGAAGACGGCGTCCAGCTCGGCGCGGGTGCGGGCGGCCAGCAGCAGGCGTACGCCGAGGGGATCGCCGTACAGGCGCCGTACCGCCATGTCGGGGCGGGACTGGGAGCTGGGCTGGCAGACCGTGACGACCTCGCCGGTGGCGACGAGGGAGGCGGCGGTGTGGTAGTCGCCGTGCAGGACACGGGGGTTGAGTCCGACGGCGCGCAGCATGCGGTGCACGCCGTCCCATTCGCCGTCGACGGTGGGGTCGACCATCCACCGGTCCTCGGCGAGGTCGGCGAGCCGCACGACGGGCCGGACGGCCGCGGGGTGGTCGGCGGGCAGCATGACGAACTGCGGTTCGCGCTCGACCAGGACCCGCACCCGCAGACCTTCGGGGATGTGCAGGGCGCTGCCCTCGACCTCGTGCACGAAGGCGACGTCGAGCTGGCCGTCGGTGACCCGGCGCAGCAGCGCGTTGGCGGAGACGTCCATCTGCAGGGTGGGTTCCAGGCCCGGACGTCTGAGCCGGCGCAGCCAGCCGGCCAGGGCGCGGCTGGCGGTGGAGCCGACCCGCAGCCTGCTGTCGCCGCCGGCCGCGGCGGCCCGGGCCTCGCGGACCAGGGTGCTCATGTCGGCCAGCAGCGGACGGGCCCGGCCGAGCACGGTGCGGCCGAGCGGGGTGGGACGGCAGCCGGTGCGTTCCCGGACGAACAGGGGGCCGCCCAGGGTCTGTTCGATGCGGGCCAACTGGGTGCTCAACGTGGGTTGCGCGACGCCCAGTTGGCGCGCCGCCCGGTGCAGGCTGCCGGCGTCGGCGATGGCGCACAGCGCGCGTAGGTGCCTCACCTCGAGCTCCATGCAGGGAGCGTAGGGCGGAACAGTTGGTTGCGCCAGGTGAACAAAAGGCGGCGGATCAGGGCGAGTTCTGCACTCTGGTCAAAGCCGCAACGAGTGACCGGACGGTGGGTGATAGCCCGGTCCTATCACCGGTTGCCATCATCACAGCGGGCTCACGGGCGCTCCACACTCAGCGGTGACGACTTCTCCCCACTCCCCCACACAAGGAGTCATCGATGCGTGTCAACCTGCCCCTGCTGTCCACCGCGGTCGGTCTCGGCCTGACGGCCGCCGTACTCACCGGCCCGGCCGCGACGGCCGCCACCCCCCAGGAGCCGGTCCGGGCCCAGCTCGGCTACGAGCCCTCGGCGGGCTCCGGCGAGGACGCCGCCGCCAACCGGGCGTTCTTCGAGGCGGTCGTCAAGTCCGTCGCCGAGAAGCGCGCCGCCAATCCGACGTCGGCGGCGGCCGTCACCGTCTACTACAGCACCACCAACGCGCCCAGCTTCCGCTCCCAGATAGCCGGCTCCGCGCAGATCTGGAACAGCTCGGTGTCCAACGTGCGTCTCGCGGAGTCCAGTTCGGGAGCGGACTTCGCGTACTACGAGGGCAACGACTCGCGCGGTTCGTACGCCTCCACCAACGGGCACGGCAGTGGCTACATCTTCCTCGACTACCAGCAGAACCAGCAGTACGACTCGACCCGGGTGACCGCCCACGAGACCGGTCACGTGCTCGGTCTGCCCGACCACTACTCCGGACCGTGCAGCGAACTGATGTCGGGCGGCGGCCCCGGCCCGTCCTGCACCAACCCCTACCCGAACTCCGCCGAGCGCAGCCGGGTGAACCAGCTGTGGGCCAACGGCTTCCAGGCGGCCCTGGACAAGGCGCTGGAGAAGGCCTCCCAGCACTGACCCCGGTGACGGACAGCCGTGCGGGCGGCCCGGCCGGGCCGCCCGCACGCACGTGTGCCCGCGCCCGTTCCCGTCAGGGGTGCGCGGCGGCGGGAAGCGCCGCGCCCACGGCCCGGTGGACGGCCCGGGCGAGCCGGGCACCCCACTCGGAGCGGGGGCCCGCGAAGGCGTGCGTCTCGGCACCGCCGGCCGGGGCCCTGGCGGCGACGCACACCGCGTCGGTCGGGGTGCCGGAGCAGTCGAGACCGGCGTCGAGCAGCGCCTGGACCTTGGCCTCGGTCGCCGTCATCACCGCGTTGACGAGGGCGGCGTCGCTCAGCGCCACGGGCAGCGCGGCGACGATGTTGACCGTGCCGGGCGGGGAGGGCGGGGCGGCGCCCTCCCCGGGCACGGCCGCCCAGCCGCGCACCGAGATGCCCGCGGTCGCCACGGCCTCCGCCCCGCCGTCCCGCGCACGGCCGAAGGCGGACACGTCGGCGGCCGTCATCAGGCCCACGCCGGGCCCGCGGGCACCGGCGGCACGAGCCAGGTCCGCCAGGTGCCGTGCCGGGTCGGTACGCCGGTAGCCGTGGGAGACCTGGGCGTTGAGCACCCACCCGCGCTCGGCGAGCCCGCCGCCCAGTACCGCGCTGCTGACCATCCGCCAGCCGGGCCCGGGGCGCCACAGCAGGGCGTGCAGCCGCTCGCCGTCCTCCACGCGCGTCAGGTGTTCCGGGTCCAGCAGGCGGGCGGCCGCGGCGCGGGGCGGAGGCAGGAGGGCGGGCACGGGTCGGGGGCTCCCAGCGGTGATCGGAGAGGGGCGAAGACGGACCGGCCGATCGTACTCGGCGCCGGTGTCCCGGCGGCCGGCCGGTCGTCGCGGGGCGCATTGCGGACCCGGGCCCGGGCACCTTCACTGAACACAACTTCGCCACCAGGCGACGGATCGGAGGCCGCGATGCTGTCCCACACCCTGGAGCATGGGGTCCTGGTCATCACGGTGGACCAGGACCCGGGGATCGACGGGCGGGCCACGCTGACCACGCACATCACCAACCTGGTCGACGCCCATCAGCCGACGCCCGTCGTCATCGTGCTGACCGAGCGGGCCTCCGGTCACGCAGCGGTCAGTGCGGTGCTCCGGGCCCATCAGTGGTGCGGGCGGCTCGGTGTCCTGATGTCCGTCGTGACCCACAGCGCACCGGTCCGGCGGCTGCTGGAGGACAACGCCGACACCTCGGGTCCCCGCCTGGTCGTGCACGCCCGCGTGGACACGGCGATCAGCACCGCGTTCACCGCTGCGGCCTAACGCCCGCGGGAGAGTTCCACGGCGGCCGCCACTACTGCTGCCCGAGCCAGAGGTCGGGGCCGAAGACCTCGTAGTGGACGGCCTCCGCGGGCACCCCGCGGCGCAGCAGGTCGCCGCGGACGGCGCGCATGAAGGGCACCGGCCCGCACAGGTAGACCGTGAGGTTCTCGGGCAGGTCGATGCCGCTGAGGTCGGCGCGGCCGGTGGCCGCCTCCGGTGCCCGGTCGCCGGGCTCCTCGTACCACAGGTGGAGCCGGGCGTCGGGCAGCGCACGCACCAGGTCGAGCTGCTCCTGCCGGTGGGCGTGGTCGTCCGGGGTGCGGTCGGCGTGCACGACGGTCACCGGGCGGGTGACGCCGGCGGCGGCCAGGTGGTCGAGCATCGAGAGGATCGGCGTGACGCCGATGCCGGCGGAGGCCAGCAGCAGCGGGCCGTCGTGCTCCGCCAGGGCCAGGTCGCCGGCCGGCAGCGACACCCTGAGCACGTCGCCCTTGCGGGCGTTCGCGTAGAGCCAGGAGGAGACCTCGCCGTCCGGCTGTCCGTCGCCGCGGACGCGCTTGACGGTGATGCGCCAGTCGGACCGGCCGGGCGCCGCGGACAGGCTGTACTGGCGGATCTGGTGGGCGCCGTCGGGCAGTTCGACCTGGACGCTGACGTACTGGCCCGGCCGGAACGGTACGACGGGACGGTCGTCGGCCGACGCCAGAACCAGGGAGACCGCGTCGGCGCTCTCCTCGACCCGGTCCACGATCTCCATGGACCGCCAGACGTCTCCGTCCGCGACGCCCTTCTCGGCGTAGAGGCGGGCCTCCAGGGCGATGAGCGCGTTGGCCATCAGCCAGTAGACCTCGTCCCAGGCCCGGGCCACCTCGGGGGTGACGGCGTCGCCGAGCACGTCGACGATGGCTGCCATGAGGTGCCGGTGGACGACGGTGTACTGGTCTGAGGTGATGCCGAGCGAGGCGTGCTTGTGCGATATGCGCGAGAGCATCACGTCGGCACGCTCGTCCGGGTTCTCCAGCAGCATGCCGGCGAACGCCGCGACCGAACCGGCCAGGGCCCGCTGCTGCTCGCCGCTGGCCTGGTTCCCGCGGTTGAACAGGTCCCGCAGCAGCTCGGGGTGGGCGGCGAACATCTTGCGGTAGAACAGGTCGGCAATGTCACCGATGGCCGCTCCGACGGCGGGAAGGGTGGCTCGGACCACGGGAACGGACTGTTCGGAGAGCACAGCGACTCCTTAATTGGTAGATGATATTCGTGTTTTGGGTCACAGCTCGGCCGGCCCTCCGCAGCGCCCCCCGTCATCCGGGCGGGCGCTCCGTCAGGCCGATCAGAACCGGGCCGGTCGGTGAGGCCACCAGGTCGGTCACGGTCAGCGGGTCGAGGGTCGCGTAGAACGCCTCCTGGGCGTCGCGGAGCGCACTTCGCAGCCGGCAGGCCCCGCGCAGCGGGCACGGACTGTCGCCCTCGCAGTCGACCACCTCGCCGTCGCCCTCGAGCTGACGCACCAGCCAGCCCACCGAGGCGTGCCGCCCCAGGCCGGTCAGCGTCAGACCGCCGCCGCGACCGCGCCGCGCCTCCACCACACCCAGGTGCTGCAGGCGGGTGATGGCCTTCGCCGCGTGCGTGTACGGCACACCGACGACCTCGGCCACCTCTCGGGTGGCCATCGGTTCGTCACCGTCTCTCACGACCGCCAGGCGCATGACGGAACGCAGCGCCAGGTCGGTGAACTTCGTCAGCCGCACACCAGGAAGCTATCAAATGCGCATGCTAGATTCGCCTTTACCCGGGGTACGGGCCCTGTGCAGTGCGTCACTGGACCGGCCGCACCCCCGACGCGCCGCTCAAGGGGGCGGCGGACAGGCACGGTTGGGTACACGGATGGGCGGCACCTGATGGCAGTGGAAGACAGCGGCTCCTCCGGTACGGCGGCCGGCTCCCCCCTCCCCCGGTTGCTGTGCGACACGGCGGAACTCGTGTCCCTGGGGGGCGACACACCGGCCGGTGCCCTGTGGAAGCTGGCGGAACCCGGACGGCAGCTGGACGCCAACGTCGTCCGTCTTCCCGCCGGGGAACGTGTGGACACGCACACCGAGCCCGACCTCGACGTCCTGCTCCTCGTCCTCGGGGGTGAGGCCCGCCTCGACTCCGCCGACGGCGGGCACCTGCTGCGCGCGGGCTCCCTGACCTGGCTGCCGCACGGCTCGACCCGGGCCGTACTGGCCGGGCCGGACGGGGTGACGTACCTGACCGTGCACCGCCGGCGGCCCGGCATGCGCATCCAGCCGCCGGAGGCCGCCGAACGACTCAGGAGGTCGCTCGACGGCGGCGACGGCCTCTGACCGTCGGCGGGCGCCCGTTCAGCGCGCTTCGGCGCGCAGTTCCGTCAGTGACCGCGCCGTCAGGGGGCGCGGCTCCTCGTCGGGGTCGACGAGGACGACGGTGCAGGTGGCGGCGTGGGTGAGGGCGCTGGTGAAGCTCCCGTCGGCGAACTGACTCAGCGGGCCGCGCGGGGAGCGGCCGACCGCGACCGTGCGGGCGCCCGCCTCGGCGGCGTGCCGGGCCAGAGCGCGGCCCGCGGCGGCGTGGTCGCCGACGCCGGTGAGGATCTGGCCGGTGGCGGCGACACCGAGGCCGCCGAGCCGGTCGAGGTGCGCCGTGACGGCGGCCTTCGCCTCCTCGTCGGTCTCGGTGTCGGCGGCCTGTTCCTCGACGACGGCGGTCTGCCGTACGTGGACGACCTCGAGCGGGCTTCCGGTGTCACGGGCGAGCCGTGCCGCGGCGTCCACGACGGCGGCCGCCTCGTGGTGCGCGCCGACGGCCACGACCACGGGCGGCGCGTCGGTGGCGGCCGGGGTGCCGACGGGGGTCAGCGTCGGGGTCACTGACTCTCCCTCACCGGTGTCCGTCTCGGCCCGGCGAAGCAGCCCGTGGCCGCTGGCCAGGACGGGGATGGCGAGGAGGAAGGTGGCGGCGCCGAGGTAGAAGGGGACGCTCAGGTCTGTGGCGTCGGCGAGCTTTCCGGCGACGTAGGGGGCCAGGCCGCCGCCGATGAAGCGCAGGAAGCCGTACGCGGAGGAGGCCACGGGGCGCTCGACCGGGGAGACGAGCATGACGGCCTGGGTGGTGAGGGTGTTGTTGATGCCGATGAAGGCGCCGCTGACGATCACCGCGACGATCACGGTGGTGGGGTCGGTGACGCCGGCGGCTATGACGGCCATGACGACGGCGAGGCCGAGCAGGTTGGCGTACAGGACGGGTGCGGTGCCGTAGCGGGCCTGCAGCCGGGGGGCGAAGAAGACGCTGAAGGCGGCGACCAGCAGGCCCCAGCCGGTGAAGACCAGGCCGAGTTCGTGGGCCTCCAACTCCATCGGGTACGGGGCGTAGCCGAGCATGGTGAAGAAGCCCCAGTTGTACAGCAGGGCCATGATGCCCATGGTCAGCAGGCCGCGATGGCGCAGGGCCCTGAGCGGCGCGAGCGGTGAGGTGACCCGCTTGGGCCTCGGCAGGTCGGGGACGAAGGCGAGGGTGGCGATCAGGGCGACGGCCATCAGGGCGGCGACGCCGAAGAAGGGGCCGCGCCAGCTGATGCCGCCCAGTTCGCCGCCGAGCAGCGGACCGACGGCGATGCCGAGGCCCAGGGCGGTCTCGTAGAGGATGATCGCGCCGCTGAAGCCGCCGCTGGCCGAGGCCACGATGACCGCGAGTGAGGTGGCGATGAACAGGGCGTTGCCCAGTCCCCAGCCGGCGCGGAAGCCGACGATGCCGTTGATGGAGTCGGTGGCGCCCGCCAGGGCGGCGAAGACGACGATGACGGCGAGGCCGGTGACCAGGGTGCGCTTGGCGCCGATGCGGCTGGAGACCCAGCCGACGAAGAGCATGGCGACGGCGGTGACGATCAGGTAGCTGCTGAACAGCAGGGAGACCTGGCTGGGGGTGGCGTCCAGGCTCTCGGCCAGCGCGGGCAGGATCGGGTCCACCAGGCCGATGCCCATGAACGAGATGACACAGGCGAAGGCGACGGCCCAGACGGCCTTGGGCTGGCGGAAGGGACTGGCGGCCTTTCCACGTGGTGCACTCATGCGCGGTGTTCCTCCGAGGTTTCCTGACGGTTGCGGATGACCCGGGCCAGGGCCAGGAGCGCGGTGGTGGTGGCCTGCCGTTCCGGCCCGGTCATGTCCTCCATGAGCTGCCGGAGGGCCCCGGCACGCTCGGCACGCCGCCGGTCCAGGACCTCGATGCCGGTGGACGTCACCGCCACGAGCACGCCGCGGCCGTCGCTCGCGTCTGCGGTGCGCCGGGCCAGCCCCGCGCGCTCCAGGCGCGTGACGAGCTGGGTCATGTTCGGCTGGGAGACGCCCTCGGCCCTGGCCAGCTCGGTCAGCCGCTGCGGGCCCTCGCGGCTCAGTCTGGCCAGCGTCGAGGAGGCGGCGGTGCTGAGACCGCCGGTGCGGGCGCTCTGGCGCACGTACCGGATCATCTGCTCCACGGCGATGATCAGGTCGTCCGGGCCCTCCGGTGACGTATCCATAAGCGCATTATGCATTTAGGTGTAACGTGAAACAAGATGGGTCGCGCCGGTCCACCCCTGTTGCGTCCGGCCGTCTCTGGGCACTCCTTCAGGGAGTGAGGGAGGAATCGGCATGGACGACTGGCGCGGGTTCGCCAAGCAGATGGCCTCGATGGCCCGTGACCTGCTGGCCCAGGAATCGCTGAACGACACCCTCGAAAGGATCACCGCCTCGGCCACGGAACTGGTGGCGGACTGCGACGCCGCCGGCATCCTCATCCTGCGCAACCACCACGTGCAGTCGCTGGCCCCCACCGAACAAGTGGTCATCGACAGCGACGAACTGCAGGGGCGCGTCAGGGAGGGCCCGTGTTTCGACGCCGCCCGCTCCTCCACCGGGGAGCGCCAGTTCCGGATCGCCGACTTCAGGGACGAGGCCCGGCGCTGGCCCAAGTACGTCCCCGAGGCACGCAAGCTGAACCTCGGCAGCATGATGGGCTTCCTGCTCTTCACCGAGGACGAGGACCTCGGAGCGCTGAACCTGTACTCGTACAAGCCCGGCGCGTTCACCGAGGCCGACGAGACGGCCGGCTGGCTGCTGGCCTCCCACGCTGCGGTCGCCTTCTCCAGCGCCCGTACGCACGCCCAGTTGCAGGAGGCCATCGGCACCCGGCACACCATCGGGGAGGCCATGGGCATCCTCATGGGCAGGCACCGCCTGACCGAGGACCAGGCCTTCGCGACCCTGCGCCGGTACTCGCAGGACAACAACGTGAAACTGCGGGACGTGGCGGCACAGGTCTGCGAACGGGGCGGCCTGCCCTGAGGGGACCGGCAACCGGGAGAACGAGTAAGAAGTTGAACAAGTTTCTCACTTTCGGATCACCAACCCTCGTATAGTGATCGCCAGTTGAGTGCCATGTGACAGCCCTCTGCTCGCATGCGCCCCGTTGGACGACACGAGGGCCGCTGAGGCGGCCTGGCGAGGACCCGATTGATGACCGCGCCCGCCCGCCCCGGCGACCGCCCCTCTCCCCGCGCCCTCGCAGCAGTGGCCCTGCCGTGCGCCGTCGTGGCGGCGCTCGTCGTCGGCGGTGCCGTCGCCGCGGCACCCTCCTCGGTACGGCTTCCGCTCGGGCTGGGTGCCGGCGCCGGCGCGATCCTGCTCTGCGCGGCACTGACGGCGGCCGTGCAGGCCGTCCGCGCGGAGCGGGCCACACGTCGGCTGCTGGACGCCGCCCGGGCGGAGGCGGACGCCGAACGGGCCCGCGCCGCGGCCGAGGCCGATCGTGAACGCGGCGTTCTCGTCGCCGAGTTCACGCGTGAACGGGAGCGGCTCACGGACGGTTTCGAGCAGGAGCGCGCGCGGCTCGCCGGGCAGCGGGCCGCGGAGACGGCACACCTCGCCGAGGAGAGCGCCCGCCTCGGCTCGCAGCTCAAGCGCGCCACCGCCGAGCGCGCCGCCGCCGTCTCGGCGACCGCGAACGCGGCCGGCCGCATGCAGGCGCTGGCCACCGGAATGCTCGCCGACCTGCGCGCCATGGAGGAACGGCACAGCGACGAGGAGGTCCTCGCCGACCTGCTCCACCTCGACCACCGCACCGCGCAGGCGGGCCGGCTCGCCGACTCCGTGGCCGTCCTCACCGGCGCGCGCTCCGGCCGTCGTTGGGCGCGGCCGATCGGCATGGAGTCGATTCTGCGGGGCGCCATGGGCCGTATCGCCGGCTACCAGCGGGTGCGCGTGCACTGCACCAGCGACTCCGCGGTCGCCGGGCACGCCGCCGAGGGTGTCATGCACGCACTGGCCGAACTGCTCGACAACGCGGCGAACTTCTCCCCGCCGACGGCGGAGGTCCACGTGTACGTGGAGGAGGTGCCGGCCGGGGTCATCGTGTCCGTGGAGGACAGCGGGCTGGTGATGGGCGAGGTGCAACTGCGCCGGGCCCAGCAGGCGGTGGCCGGTGAGACGGCGGCCCTCGGCGGCCTGACCGGCACCCGGCTCGGTCTGGCCGTGGTGGGCCGGCTGTCGGCCAAGTACGGGCTGAAGGTGTCCTTCCGGCCCTCCGCACGCGGCGGCACGGGCGTGCTGATGCTCGTCCCCCAGGACATCCTGAGCGGCCCCGCCGTCTCCGACACGCGGACGACGGCACCGGCGGCCCAGGGGCAGGCCCCCGCGACGCCCGTCTCCGAGGCCCGGCCCGGGCCCGCGTCCGTGTCCGTCCCCGCCGACACGGCCCGCGAACCGCTGCCCGCCCACGACCTCGCGGACCGGGAACAGGACCGGGACCACCGGGATCAGGGGCGGGACCGGGGACAGGACCGGAGCCGAGTCCAGGACCCGGACCAGATTCAGGACCACGACCCGGACCCGAACAGGGACCGCGATCAGGGGCGGAACCGGGGACAGGGCCGGGACAAGGTTCAAGACCACCGCCGGACAAAGAACCAGGACCAGGCCCGGGACCACGACCAGGTTCAGGACCACCACAGGGCACACGCCCAGGACCGGGCTCAGAACCAGGACCGGGTTCAAGACCAGGGCCCGGCTCAGGACCGGGCTCCGGCGCAGGAGCAGCCCGCCGTGGAGCTGCCCAAGCGCCGCCGGGGTCGTACCCTCGCCGCCGCCGAACGCGCCCGGACCGCCTCCCGGTCCGCCGAGCCGCGCCCCACACCCTCCGCCGACGACGCGAAGGCGCGTGCGGCCCGCTTCAGCAGCTTCCGCCAGGCCGTGCGGAACACCACCGGCGCCGCCCCCGAACCGGCCGAGACGGCCCCCGACCATCCGTCCCACTCATCCGCGCACCCGGAAGGCGACACCACTTCATGACCGGCTCGACCACCGCCGACGAGAAGCTCACCTGGCTCATCGAGGGCCTCCTGGAGCGCACTCCGGGCGCGCGGCACGCACTCGTCCTCTCCCGTGACGGACTCAAGCTGTGCCGCACCCCGGAGCTCTCCGTCGACCAGGCCGACCAACTGGCCGCCATCGCCGCCGGCATCCAGTCGCTGTCCCACGGCGCCTCCGTGGAGTTCGGCGACGGCAGCGGCGGGGTGCGCTCGGCGATGACCGAGTTCTACGGCGGCGTCCTGTTCATCGTGGAGGCCGGTGAGGGCGCGCACCTCGCCGTGGTCACCTCGGAGGACGCGGACGCGGGCCTCGTCGGGCACAACATGAGCGAACTCATCGAGCAGCTCGGCGAGCACCTCACCGCGCAGCCGCGCACCTCATGAGCCGCCCCGGCAGGGACGACGCACCCGACCGCCTGTACACCGTCACCCAGGGACGCAGCAGCCCGGGCCCCGACAACCCCTTCGACCTGGTCACCCTCGTGGTCGCCGAGTGCGGGCCGACACCCGGCATGCAGTCGGAGCACACGGCGATCCTGAGGCTGACCGAGGCGCCCACCGCCGTGGTGGAGATCGCCGCCGAACTGCGGCTGCCGGTGAGCATCACCAAGATCCTGCTCGCCGACCTGCACGCCGCCGGCCGGGTGAGCGCACGCCACCCGTACACCGCAGCCGTCCCCGACCCCGACATCCTGGAGCAGGTGCTCGTTGGACTCCGCAATCTCTGACGCCCGTACCCCGGCGAGCGCCCCGGCGCGCACCCCGCTGGGCGCGTCCGCAGACAACGGCCTGAAGATCGTGGTCGTGGGCGGGTTCGGTGCCGGCAAGACGACCATGGTCCGCTCGGTCAGCGAGATACGTCCTCTCAACACCGAGGAGACGATGACGCAGGCCGGCGCCGCGTTCGACGACATCAGCGAGGTGCGCGGCAAGTCCGCGACGACCGTCGCCTTCGACTTCGGACGCATCAGCCTCGACGCGCGCAACGTGCTGTACCTGTTCGGCGCGCCCGGCCAGGAGCGGTTCTGGTTCCTGTGGGACCGGCTGTTCTCGGGCACGCTCGGCGCGGTGGTCCTCGTCGACACCCGGCGCATCGACGACTCCTGGTACGCCATCGACCGCCTGGAGCACCACGGCACGCCGTTCATCGTGGCCTGCAACGACTTCGGCGGCCCGGAACACTCGCCCGAGGCGGTCCGCGAGGCCCTCGACCTGGACCCGCGGGTGCCGCTGGTCGCCTGCGACGCCAGGTCCCGCGAGTCGAGCAAGCAGGTGCTGATCACGCTGGTCGAGCACCTGCGGGCCCGCTACGCCGCCCCACCCCGACAGGAGTTCGTGTGAGCACCGACGCCCGCGACGTCAAGGACGCCGTACCGCTCGGCGGCCCCCGCTTCCAGACCGAACCCGCGCTGCTGTACCGGCAGATGCGGCGCGAGCACGGCGCCGTCACACCGGTGGTGCTGGACGGCGGCGTACCGGCCTGGCTGGTGCTCGGCTACCGCGAGCTGCACCAGGTGACCGGCGACCCGGTGCTGTTCAGCCGGGACTCGGACCTGTGGAACCAGTGGGAGAACATCCCGGACGACTGGCCGCTGCTGCCGATGATCGGCCGCAGGCAGCCGTCGATCCTCTACACGGTCGGCGAGCGGCACCGCGAGCGCGCCGCGATGATCAGTGACGCGCTGGAGGCGGTCGACCCGCACACGCTGCGCGGCCACGCCGAACGCTTCGCCGACGAACTCGTGGACCGGCTGTGCGCGAAGGGCGAGGCCGACCTCGTCGGCGACTACGCGATGCTGCTGCCGGTGCGGGTCCTGGCCCGTCTGTACGGGTTCTCCGACGAGCAGGGCCCGGCGCTCGTCACCGCGCTCAACGACATGATCGACGGCAGGGAGCGGGCCCTGGCGGGCCAGACGCACCTCGCCACGTCGATGGCCGCGCTGCTGGCCGACCGGAAGGCGGCGCCCGCCGACGACGTCGCCTCCCGGATGCTGGCGGACGAGAGCGGCTTCACCGAGGAGGAGGTCGCCCAGGACCTGATGGTGATGATGGCCGCGGGCCACCAGCCGACGGCGGACTGGATCGGCAACTCGCTGCGCCTGATGCTCACCGACGACCGCTTCGCCGCCTCGCTCTTCGGTGGCCGCAACAGTGTCGCCGAGGCCATGAACGAGGTGCTGTGGGAGGACACGCCCACGCAGAATGTGGCCGGCCGCTGGGCCGCCCGCGACACACAGCTCGGCGGGCGCCGCATCCGCGCCGGCGACCTGGTGCTGCTCGGGCTGCAGGGTGCCAACTCCGATCCGCAGGTCCGCACCGACGGCTCCGCGCTCACCGGCGGCAACAACGCGCACTTCTCCTTCGGCCACGGCGAGCACCGCTGCCCGTTCCCCGCGCAGGAGGTCGCCGAGGTCGTCGCGCGCACCGGCATCGAGGTCGTGCTCGACCGGCTGCCGGACATCGACCTGGCGGTGCCCGCCGGGTCCCTCACCCGTCGCCCCTCGCCCTGGCTGCGGGGGCTGACCGAGTTGCCCGTGCGGTTCACCCCGACCACTGCCCTGGGAGGCACGTCAGCATGACGACCGGCACCGAAGAAGCCCGGATCCCGCTGGACCCGTTCGTCACCGACCTGGACGGTGAGAGCGCCCGGCTGCGCGCCGCCGGACCGCTCACCGCGGTGGAGCTGCCGGGCGGCGTGCCCGTCTGGGCGGTCACGCACCACGCGGAGGCCAAGGCCCTGCTCACGGACCCTCGCCTGGTGAAGGACATCAACGTGTGGGGCGCCTGGCAGCGCGGCGAGATCCCCGCGGACTGGCCGCTGATCGGGCTGGCCAACCCCGGCCGTTCGATGCTCACGGTGGACGGCTCCGAGCACCGCCGGCTGCGCACGCTCGTGGCGCAGGCGCTCACCATGCGCCGGGTGGAGCACATGCGGGGGCGGATCACCGAGCTGACCGGCCGGCTGCTGGACGAGCTGCCCGCGGACGGCGGAGTCGTCGACCTCAAGGCGGCCTTCGCCTACCCGCTGCCGATGTACGTCATCGCCGACCTGATGGGCATCGAGGAGGCGCGGCTGCCGCGGCTGAAGGTGCTCTTCGAGAGGTTCTTCTCGACGCAGACCCCGCCCGAGGAGGTCGTGGCGACCCTCACCGAGCTGGCGTCGATCATGGCGGACACGGTCGCCGCGAAGCGCGCGGACCCGGGGGACGACCTGACGAGTGCGCTGATCCAGGCCTCCGAGAACGGCGACCACCTCACCGACGCGGAGATCGTCTCGACCCTGCAGCTGATGGTGGCCGCGGGGCACGAGACGACGATCTCGCTGATCGTCAACGCCGTCGTCAACCTGTCCGCCCATCCCGAACAGCGGGATCTGGTGCTCTGCGGCAAGGCCGAGTGGTCCGCGGTGATCGAGGAGACGCTGCGGTACTCGACGCCGACCTCGCACGTGCTGATCCGGTTCGCGACCGAGGACGTGCCGGTGGGCGGGAAGGTGATACCCGCCGGGGACGCGCTGATCGTGTCGTACGGCGCGCTGGGCCGCGACGAGCGGGCGCACGGTCCGACGGCGGGCGGTTTCGACATCACCCGCACGTCCCAGAACCGGCACATCTCCTTCGGTCACGGCCCGCACATGTGCCCCGGCGCGGCCCTGTCCCGGATGGAGGCCGGTGTGGCGCTCCCGGCCCTGTACGACCGCTTCCCGCAGCTGGACCTGGCGGTGCCGGTGGGGGAACTGCGCAACAAGCCGGTGGTGACGCAGAACGACCTGTTCGACCTGCCGGTCAGGCTGGCCTGACCGTGCCCGGCCGCGGCCGGGCACCTCACCCGCGGGGCGTTTGCTTCCCGCCCCGCGGGTAACTCCGGCATTCCGGACATCGATCCCCGGGAGTCGCCATGTGGAAGCGCAAGGGCAGGAAGGGCCGTCGGACCGCCGAGCCGGCCCCCATGGAGCTGTGCGACCTGTGCGCCAGGGTCTTCCCCGAGGCGGAGTCGGTGAAGGGCTACGTGCCGGACTCCTCCGCGGCGGACGCCACCAACGAGTGGTTCGACGGACTGCGACTCGTCACCACGTGCTCGGACGACCACTTCGACATGATCAAGGCGGGGTACGCCGACCGGCCCTTCGTGGACGAGGAACTGTGGGCGGCGAAGCTGACCCGGGCCCTGACCACCGGCCCGCCCGCCCTGAGCATGGACCAGCTCGGCTGCCGGACGGGCCTCCAGGAACCGCAGATCCGCGCCGCCATAGCCTGGCACAACGAGCGCATGCGGGAGGCCCAGCAGCGCTCGGATCCCTGACGCCCCGGCCGCGTCCGGGCTCCGTCCGGGTGCACGGACGTTTGCCCGGGCCCCGGCCGGGTCACTCAGTTCCCCGTCGCGAGCCATCGAAAGGACGCCCGAGGAGCACCCGTGAACCGGTTGTGGCGGCCGTTCCACCGTGCGTGGGACTGGTTGGCCGCGTCCGCGCTGGTCCGGCGCGGCCGGGACCTGGAGCTGATGCACCGGGCCATGGGCTTCGCCACGCTCGCCCTGGTCACGCTGGCTCCGCTGCTGATCGTGGTGGCCGCGGCCGATCCGCTGGCCCGCGGGGGCTTCGCCTCGTGGCTGGCCGACGGGATGGGCCTGTCCGGGCGGTCGGCCCGCGTGCTCACCGACATCATCAGCCCACCGACCAAGGTCGTCGGCACGACGAGCGTGTGGGGCGGAATCCTGCTCGGCGTGTTCGGCGTGTCCTTCGCGGCGAGCGTCCAGAACGGTTACGAGCGCATCTGGGAACTGCCCTCCGGCCCCTGGCACCGCATCTGGCGCCAGATGACCTGGGTGATCCTGCTGACCGCCTACCTCTACCAGGAGGTGCAGACGCGGACCGCGCTGCACGGCGGTGCGCGGATCGCCCTGTCGACCGCCAGCGGCATGCTGTTCTTCTGGTGGGGCCAGCACTTCCTGCTGGGCGGCCAGGTCCGCTGGCGCGACCTGCTGCCGGGAGCCCTCGCCACCATGGTGGGACTGATCGGGCTGCGCGGCTTCTCGTACCTCTTCTTCACCCCGCTCATCCTCGACAACGCGTTCAGCTACGGCGCGGTCGGCATCGTGCTGGTGGTGGAGTCCTGGCTGATCGGGGTCGGGTTCGTCGTCTTCGGCGGCGCGATGGTCGGGCACTGGTTCTGCGAGCACCACTGGTGGGCGCGGAACATCGACCGCAGGCCGGACTGATCCGGGGACGGGCTCACCCCGGGACGGTCGACCGCCCAGGTCGGCAGCCGGCGGCGCGCCGCCGCAGGCCGCCCGCGAGTGCCGCGGCGGCCACCCCGGTCACCGCGGTGGCCAGGGCCAGCGGCCCGCGGCGCCCGGAGACCCAGAACTGGAGGCTGCGTGGATGGGCCTCGTCGTCGAAGACGCCGTGTGCGCCGTAGTCGTCCGGGGCGGTGTCGTCCGGCGGCTTCCAGAGGTTGACCGGCCGTGACGGGTCGACGGGCCGGGCCGTCTGCTGGCCCTCGTAGCCGGTGCGGGCCAGATAGCGGTCCAGGAGCCCCGGGGCGAGTTTCTGGCCGAGCAGGGTGGCGACGGTGGAGCCGCCGACCCAGTACACGCGCCGCTCGGGATGGTCGGCCGCGTACAGCACGGCCTCGGCGGCCACCTCGGGCTGGTACACGGGGGCCACCGGCCGCGGATGGCGGGGCAGCCGGGTGAGGACCCAGCTGAACTGGGGCGTGTTGAGCCCGGGCATCTGGACCATGGTCACCCGCACCCCGCTGCGGTCGTGCAGCAGCTCGCAGCGCAGTGACTCGGTGAACCCCTGGATGGCGTGCTTGGCCCCGCAGTAGACGG
The DNA here is from genome assembly GCF_044754585.1 of Streptomyces sp. NPDC093065. Lineage (NCBI taxonomy): Bacteria > Bacillati > Actinomycetota > Actinomycetes > Kitasatosporales > Streptomycetaceae > Streptomyces > Streptomyces sp. NPDC093065. The sequence continues at coordinate 409,030 of NZ_JBIVPJ010000004.1, forward strand.
CCTGGAGGGGGACGCTGCGTTCGGCCAGGGCCGATCCGACCTGGACGATGGTGCCGCGGTCGCGCGGCGTCATGCGCCGCAGGGCGGCCTGGGTGCCGTGGACGAAGCCGAAGTAGGTGACCTCGGTGGCCCGCCTCAGCTCCTCGGGCCGGATCTCGGCCACGGGGGCGAACACGGTCGAGAACGCGGCGTTCACCCATACGTCGATGGGGCCGAGTTCTTCCTCGATCCGGCCGGCCGCCGCGTCCACGGCCTCCGCGTCGGCGACGTCCACGACCAGGGGCAGCGCCTGCCCGCCGGCCCCGCGGATCTCCTCGGCCGCCCGTTGCAGGGCGTGTTCGCCCCGGGCCAGCAGGGCGACCGCGGCCCCGCGCTCGCCGAAGGCGCGGGCGGCGGCCCGGCCGACACCTCCGGTCGCCCCGGTGACGACGACCTGCCCGCGGCGGTGCGCGCCGCTCACTTCCTTCCCCGGCCGGGGAGGTGCTCCGCGTACTGGGTGAGCTTCTGGCGGACGCCCTTGGTGGCGATCCCGGTGGCCTCCGGGTCGTGCAGCGCGGCCTTGACGGCCTTCTTGCCCTGGTCCTTCATGATGTGCGGCGGGATCGGGGCGATCTCCGCGTCCACCTTGAACTCCAGGACCACGGGCCGGCCGGCGGCGAGCGCCTCGTCCCAGGCGGCGCCCACCTTCTTGGGGTCGTCGCAGACGATGCCCTTGAGGCCGAGGAGTTCGGCGTAGGCGGCGTAGGGCACGTCGGGGATGTCCTGGGAACCGGGGTACTTGGGGTCGCCGGCCATGGCGCGCTGTTCCCAGGTGACCTGGTTGAGGTCCTGGTTGTTGAACACGCAGAAGACGAACGGCGCGGGCCCGGACAGGCGGTCCAGGTACCGCTTGATGGTGATCATCTCGTTCATGCCGTTCATCTGGAACGCGCCGTCCCCGACGAAGGCGATCACCGGCCGGTCCGGGTACGCGAACCGCGCGGCGATGGCGTAGGGCGTCCCGGGGCCCATGGTGGCGAGCGTGCCGGACAGCGAGGCCTGCATGCCGTCGCGGAGCAGGATGTGGCGCGCCCACCAGTTGGTGCCGGATCCGGAGTCGGCCGTCAGGAGGACCTCGTCCGGCAGCCGCGGGGAGAGTTCGGCGGCGACGGCCTGCGGGTTGATCGTCTTGCCGAAGTGCTCACCGGCCCAGCGGTCGCACAGGTCGTGCCACTCGCGGACGTCCTTCTCGATCTTCTCCCGCCAGCCGCGGTCCTCCTTGCGCTGGAGCATCGGGATCAGGGCGCGCAGGGTCTCCCTGGAGTCGCCGACGAGGTGGGCGTCCATGGGGTAGCGGATGCCGATCATGCGGCCGTCGATGTCGATCTCGACGCCGCGTGCCTTGCCCTCCTCCGGCAGCCACTCCGAGTAGGGGAAGCTGCTGCCGACCATGAGCAGGGTGTCGCACCCCTGGATCATGTTGTCGCTGGCCTTGCTGCCCAGCAGGCCGATGGGTCCGGTGACGTACGGCAGGTCGTCGGGCAGGACCTGGCGGCCGAGCAGGGCCTTGGCGACTCCCGCGCCGAGCAGTTCGGCGACCTCCATCACCTCGGCCTCGGCGTCGGCCGCGCCCTGCCCGACGAGCATGGCGACCTTGTCGCCCGCGTTGAGCACGTCGGCGGCCTTGCGCAGCTCGTCGAGGTCGGGCAGGACACGGGACCGGCTCCAGCCGACGCTGGAGAAGACGGAGCCGTGCTCCCTGGGCGGGGAGGGCTGGGCCTCCTCCTCCTGGATGTCGTTGGGGATGATGACGGTGGCGACGCCCCGGGTGGTCAGCGCGGTCTTGAAGGCCCGGTCGATCACGTGCCGGGCCTGGCCCGGATGCACGATCATCTGGCAGTACTCGGACACGTCCGCGAAGAGCTGGTCGAGGGCGATCTCCTGCTGGTAGTGGGTGCCCAGCGACAGCCGCTTCTGCTGGCCCACGACCGCCACCACTGGCTGGTGGTCGAGCTTGGCGTCGTAGAGGCCGTTGAGAAGGTGCACGGCACCGGGCCCCGAGGTGGCGACGCAACAGCCCACCTCGCCGGTGAACTTGGCGTGGCCGCAGGCCATGAACGCCGCCATCTCCTCGTGCCGGGCCTGGATGAACTCCGGGTCCCCGTCGGCCCGGTCGAAGGCGCCGAGCAGACCGTTGATGCCGTCACCCGGGTAGCCGTACACGCGCTTCACGCCCCACTCGGACAGACGCTGCAGAACGAAGTCGGCGACTTGAGTCATGGGGCTCTCCCGGGCGTGGGGGGACAACGGTCGGCTTGTGGGGTTACCCTCCCGGCCGCCCCTGAACAGGCCGTACGCCCCCTTCGGCCGCCTCTGGACCGGCCGGAGGTCCCTCGGGCGCTCCCGCGCGCGTCACGCCGGGGGCGGCGCCGTGCTCGCCCGGGTCACCAGCCGGGTCGGGACCAAGGTCGTGCCCCGCTCCGGGCCGGTCTCGCGCATCTTGCGCAGCACCGCCCGTACGCACTGCCGTCCGACCTCGGCGAAGTCCTGGTGCACGGTGGTCAGCGGGGGCAGGAAGGAACCGGCCTCGGCGATGTCGTCGAAGCCGATGACACTGACGTCCTCGGGCACCCGCCGGCCGCGTTCGTGCAGGGCGCGCAGCAGCCCGAGGGCCATCTGGTCGTTGGCCGCGAAGACGGCGGTGCACTCCTGCCGGGCGGCGAGTTCGAGGCCGGCCCGGTAACCGGACTCCGCCGACCAGTCGCCCCGGACCGGGGGCGGCGGGGTGCGGCCCGCCTCGGTGAGCGTGTGCCGCCAGGCGTCGGTGCGGCGCTGGGCGGCGAAGGAGCCCTCGGGACCGGCGAGGTGCCAGACCGTGTCGTGCCCGAGGTCCAGCAGATGGCGCACGGCGGCGCGGGAGCCGCCGGCCTGGTCGGTGTCGACGACCGTGTAGTGGTCACCGGCGTCGGAGTCGACCACGACGACCTGGACATGGGGCGGCAGCGTGAGGGAGGCCGCGTCCAGGAGGTGGACCTCCATGATGACCACGACCGCGTCGACGGCCAGTTCCTCCAGCCGCGAGAACGCGCCGCGCACCTCGTCCTGGGTGGGGACGGCGACCGGCAGCAGCGTCACCGCGTACCCCTCGCTCGCCGCGGAGACGGCGATGGCCTCCAGGGTGCGCACGTTGCCCGTGGTGGCCAGCGTGAAGGTGATGACGCCGATGGTGCGGAACTCACCCCGCTTGAGGGCCCGGGCCGCGCTGTTGGGCCGGTAGCCCAGCTCCTTCATGGCGGCCAGCACCTGCCGCCGGGTCTCCTCGGTCACGCCCGCGTAGCCGTTGGAGACGCGGGAGACGGTCTGCGAGGAGACTCCCGCCAGCCGGGCCACGTCCGCCATGGACGCCGTGGGCACCCGGCCGCCGCGCCGCTTCCGCGTGCCCGCGTCCCGGCCCCGAGCGACTCCCTCAGCCGTCTCCACTGCCGTCCACCACCTCTCCGCAGCTGTTCCGGTCCCGGCTTCCGAAAGGACCCTTGACCGTCGTCCTCGGGGCAGTGTAGACATGCCGCCACCGAATGTTTACGTAAACATAGCAGCCCCTCCCGGCGACCCCGGCGTTTCGCGCGGCACATGATGTTTACGTAAACACGCCGAGCCCGACAGGGGCTTCGAAGTGCTCCAGGACGTGACGAGCGAGGACCTACATGACGACGCTGCAACCGCCGGCCGCCGCCGAGCCGCGGCCGGCCCCACCCCCGGTGCGGCGGGAGCGCCGTTCCTGGACGGGGTGGGGCTTCCTCGGTCCCTTCGTGGCCGTGTTCGCCCTGGTGTTCCTCGCGCCGATCGCCTACTCGGTCTACCTCAGCCTCTTCCGCGACCAGCTCATCGGCGGAACCACCTTCGTCGGCCTCGACAACTACGCCGAGGCCCTGCAGGACAACCGGTTCTGGGCCTCGCTCGGCCGGGTCTCGCTCTTCCTCGCCGTACAGGTGCCGATCATGCTCGGCCTCGCGCTGCTGGTGGCCCTGGCACTGGACAGCGGACGCCTCTACGGCCGGGACTTCTTCCGCATCTCCATCTTCCTGCCGTACGCCGTGCCCGCCGTGGTGGCCACCCTGATGTGGGGCTTCATGTACGGCACCCGCTTCGGCCTGGTCGGTGACATCAACGGCGCGCTGGGCGTCTCGCTGCCCGACCCGCTCTCCCCCGACCTGGTGCTGGCCTCCATCGGCAACATCGTGACCTGGGAGTTCGTCGGCTACAACATGCTGATCTTCTACTCGGCGCTGCGCGTCGTCCCGCACTCGCTGTACGAGGCCGCCCAGATCGACGGCGCCGGCCAGATCCGTGTGATCACCGCCATCAAGCTCCCCGCCATCCGCGGTGCCCTGGTGATCGCCACGATCTTCTCGGTCATCGGCAGCTTCCAGCTCTTCAACGAGCCCAGCATCCTGCAGCCGCTGGCGCGCAACGCCATCACCACGGACTACACCCCGAACTACTACACGTACGCGCTGTCGTTCAACGGACAGCAGCACAACTACTCCGCGACCGTCGCCATCGTCATGGGGCTGATCACCATGGTCATCGCCTACGTCGTGCAGCTGCGCGGCATGCGCAAGGGAGTGTGAGGCAGCGATGACCGGTCCCGTCGCCACCGTCCCCGACCGCCGTGCCACCGAACGGCCCGGCGCGCCGGGCCCCGTGCCCCGACTGCGTGCCTCCCGGCGCCGGCACTCCGCCGACAGGCCCCGGCGCAGCGTGCTGCTGACCCTGCTCACCTCGCTGGTGCTGCTGTACAGCCTGGTGCCGCTGGTCTGGCTGGCCCTCAGCGCCACCAAGACGCAGGAGGGGCTGTCCCGTTCCGCGGGTCTCTGGTTCGACGGCGACTTCGCGCTGTGGGACAACATCGCCGAGACGTTCACCTACGACGGCGGCGTCTTCACCCGCTGGCTGCTCAACACCCTGCTGTACGTGGGTCTCGGCGCCGGCGGCGCCACCTTCCTCGCCGTGCTCGGCGGCTACGCGCTCGCCAAGTTCGACTTCCCCGGCCGCCGGGCCGTCTTCGCCGTCGTCATCGGCGCGGTGGCCGTGCCAGGGACGGCACTGGCGGTGCCGACCTTCCTGATGTTCAGCGAGATGGGGCTCACCAACACCCCCTGGGCGGTGATCGTCCCGTCCCTGATCTCGCCGTTCGGCCTCTATCTGATGTGGGTGTTCGCCACCGAGGCCGTCCCCACCGAGCTGATGGAGGCGGCCCGCATCGACGGGGCGGGCGAGGTGCGCACCTTCTTCCGGATCGCCCTGCCGCTGCTCGCGCCCGGCATCGTCACCGTCCTGCTGTTCACCACGGTCGCGACCTGGAACAACTACTTCCTGCCGCTGGTCATGCTCAAGGACCCCGACTGGTATCCGCTGACGCTGGGTCTCAACAGCTGGAACCAGCAGGCCGCGACCGCCGGCGGCGAGGCCGTCTTCAACCTCGTCGTCACCGGGTCGCTCATCACCATCCTGCCGCTGATCGCCGCGTTCCTGCTGCTCCAGAGGTACTGGCGGTCCGGTCTCGCCGCCGGAAGCGTCAAGGAATAGCCGGCGTCAACGGACACCCCTCCCCTGCTCCCGCCCCTCACCAACGACCTCGCCAACCCTCAACGGTGCCGGTTCCGGCCACGAAGAAGTGGAAGCACACTCATGCCCACACAGCTGCCCCAGCACGCGCGCCGCCTCCTGCGCGGCACGGCCCTCGTCTGCGCCCTCGCCCTCGGGGCGACCGCCTGCGGCGACTCCGACGACGGGGGTTCGAACGGGAAGGCCGTCTCCGAGGCGGACATACAGGCGGCCCTCAAGGAGGGCGGCACCATCACGGTCTGGGCCTGGGAGCCCACGCTGAAGCAGGTGGCAGCCGACTTCGAGAAGGAGCACCCGGGCGTCAAGGTCAACCTGGTCAACGCCGGTACCAACAAGGACGAGTACACCGCGCTGCAGAACGCCGTCTCGGCGAAGAAGGGCGTCCCGGACGTCGCCCAGATCGAGTACTACGCGATGGGCCAGTTCGCCCTGACCGAGCAGCTCACCGACCTCAAGGCCTTCGGCGCCGACAAGCTCTCCGCCAAGTACTCCCCGGGCCCGTGGAACGGGGTGAAGGCCGGTTCCGACGGCGTCTACGCGCTGCCGATGGACTCCGGTCCGATGGCGCTGTTCTACAACAAGAAGGTCTTCGACAAGTACGACATCAAGGTGCCCACCACCTGGGCCGGGTACCTGGACGCCGCCCGCGACCTGCACAAGGCCGACCCCAAGGCGTACATCACCGCCGACAACGGCGACGCCGGGTTCGCCACCAGCATGCTCTGGCAGGCCGGTTCGCGCCCCTACACGGTGAACGGCACCAAGGTGAGGATCGACTTCTCCGACCAGGGCGCCAAGACCTTCACCGACACCTGGCAGCAGCTCATCGACGAGAAGCTGCTCGCCTCCGTCCCCGCCTGGACCGACGAGTGGTACAAGGGCCTCGGCGACGGCAGCATCGCGACGCTGGCGACCGGCGCCTGGATGCCCGCCAACCTGGAGTCCGGCGCGAAGGCGGCGTCCGGCGACTGGCGCGTCGCCCCGATGCCGCAGTGGACCGCGGACGGCAAGGTGAGCGCCGAGAACGGCGGCAGTGCGCTCGCGCTCCCCGAACTCGGCAAGAACGAGGCGCTGGCGTACGCGTTCGTCGAGTACGCGAACGCCGGGGACGGTGTGCAGACCCGCTTGAAGAACGGCGCCTTCCCGGCGACGACCGTGGATCTGCAGTCCACGAAGTTCCAGGACACCGCGTTCCCGTACTTCGGCGGCCAGAAGGCCAACAAGATCTTCGCCGAGTCGGCCGCCGACGTCCCCGACGACTGGTCGTACCTGCCCTACCAGGTCTACGCGAACTCGGTCTTCAACGACACCGTCGGCAAGGCCTACGTCTCCGGCACCACGCTCGCCGAGGGGTTCAAGTCCTGGCAGGAGGCCTCGGTCAAGTACGGCGAGGAGCAGGGCTTCACCGTCCAGAAGTAGCGCACGCCCCCCACCGGAAGGACCGCCATGATCTCCACCCTCCACTCCCGCGGGCACCGCGGGACGGACGGTGCGCCCGCCCCCCGTCTCGGCTACGGTGCCGACTACAACCCCGAGCAGTGGCCCCGGGAGGTGTGGGAGGAGGACGTACGGCTGATGCGCGAGGCCGGTGTCACCATCGTCTCGCTCGGCATCTTCTCCTGGGCCCGCATCCAGCCGGGACCCGACACCTGGGACTTCGCCTGGCTCGACGAGGTGATGGACCTGCTGCACGAGCACGGCGTCGGCGTCGATCTGGCGACCGCCACCGCCTCCCCGCCGCCCTGGCTGACCACCGCCCACCCGAAGATCCTGCCGGTCACCGAGCGGGGCGAGACGCTGTGGCCGGGCGCCCGCCAGCACTGGCGCCCGACCTCGCCCGTCTTCCGCGAGCACGCCCTGCGCCTGGTCCGGAAGCTGGCCACCCGCTACGCCGGCCACCCGGCCCTGGTCGCCTGGCACGTCAGCAACGAGCTGGGCTGCCACAACGTCTACGACTACTCCGACGACGCGGCCCGTGCCTTCCGGGACTGGCTGCGCGCACGGTACGGCACCACGGACGCCCTCAACCACGCCTGGGGCACGGCGTTCTGGTCGCAGCGCTACGGCGACTGGGAGGAGATCCTGCCGCCCCGGCTGGCCGCCTCGCACCCGAACCCGACGCAGCAGCTGGACTTCAAGCGCTTCTCCTCGGACGCGCTCAAGGACCACCTGCGCGCGGAACGCGACCTCCTGCGGGAGCTGACCCCGGACGTCCCCGTCACCACCAACTTCATGGTGATGCCCGGCACCAAGGGCATGAACTACGCGGACTGGGCCGGCGAGGTCGACTTCGTCTCCAACGACCACTACGTCGTCCCGCACCCGCAGGCCCGCGACGAGCTGTCGTTCTCGGCGAACCTCACCAGCGGTATCGCGGGCGGCCGCCCGTGGTTCCTGATGGAGCACTCCACCAGCGCCGTGAACTGGCAGCCGGTCAACCTGGCCAAGCGGCCTGGCGAGATGGCCCGGGACTCGCTGACGCACGTGGCGCACGGCGCCGACGCGGTCTGCTTCTTCCAGTGGCGCCAGTCGGTGGCCGGCGCCGAGAAGTACCACTCGGCGATGGTTCCGCACGCCGGTGCGGACAGCGACCTGTTCCGCTCGGTCGTCGCGCTCGGCGACACCCTGGAGGCGCTCGCGCCGGTCGCCGGCAGCGAGCGGGAGCCCGCGGAGGTCGGCATCCTCTTCGACTGGGAGTCGCGGTGGGCCAGCGAGCAGGACTCGCACCCCACCTCGCTGCTCGACTACCACCAGGAGGCGCTCGACTGGTACTCGGCGCTGCTCTCGCTCGGCATCCGCGCCGACGTCGTCACCACCGGGGCCGACCTGAGCCGCCACCGGGTGCTGATCGCCCCGGTGCTGCACCTGGTCCCGGCCGAGCTGGCCAAGGACCTCACGCGCTACGCCGAGCAGGGCGGGCACCTGGTCACCACGTACTTCTCCGGCATCGTGGACCGGAACGACCACGTGTGGCTCGGCGGCTACCCGGGCGCCCTGCGGGACCTGCTCGGCATCCGCGTCGAGGAGTTCGGCCCGCTGCCCGCCGGGGAGGGTGTCGAGCTGGACGACGGCGGCACCGGCGGCCTGTGGACCGACCACATCACCGTCACCGCCCCCGGGACCGAGGTCCTCGTCCGCTACCGCACCGGTGCGCACGCGGGCCGCCCCGCGGTCACCCGGCGCGGCGCGGGCAGCGGTTCGGCCGCCTACGTCTCCACCCGGCTCGGCGCCGAAGGGCTCGCCGCGCTGCTGCCGAGGCTCCTGGAGCCGGCCGGGGTGACGAGCGAACTGCCCGCCGGGGCACGGGGACGGGTCGAGGCCACCGTGCGCCGCGGCCCGGGCGGACGCTTCCTGTTCCTGGTCAACCGGACCGACGAGCCGGTGACCGTCCCCGGGCTCACCGGGGAGGTGCTGGTGGGCACCACCGGCGACGAGGGCGCCGTCGTCCTGGCGGGCCGGGGCGTCGCCGTCCTGCGCACGCCCACCGGCTGATCCCGCACCGCACGACGGGGGCCCCGGAGCGGCACGCGCCCGCTCCGGGGCCGTCCCGCCGGCACCCGTCACTTGCCCCCCCTGCCGCAGGCCCCGAGGAGAGCGCATGACCACCGACCCCCGTGAGCGCGAGGTCCGCCGCAGGATGGCGGCCCGGGAGCTCTACTCGGACGGCGGTCCGGGTCTGGCGGGCCTGGCGGAGGAGCGGCTGCGCGGCAAGGAGCTGGCCGACGCCTACAACCGGACCGGTGCGCGGGACGAGGAGGGCCGCCGGGCGGTCCTGGAGGAGCTGCTCGCCTCCGTGGGCACGGCGGTGTGGATCGAGCCGCCGCTGCACGTGGCCTACGGCAACCGCGTCCACCTGGGCGACGACGTGTACGCCAACTTCGGCCTCACCCTCGTCGACGACGTCGAGGTCTTCGTCGGCGACCGGGTGATGTTCGCCCCGCACGTGACGATCAGTACGACCGGCCACCCCGTCCACCCGGACCTGCGCAGGGACGGCACGCAGTTCTCCGCGCCGGTCCGCGTCGAGGACGACGTGTGGATCGGGGCCGGTGCGCTGATCATGCCCGGGGTGACCGTCGGCCGGGGTTCGGTGGTCGGCGCGGGCAGCGTGGTGACGGCACACGTGCCGCCGATGACGGTCGTCGCCGGAAATCCGGCCCGGGTGCTGCGCGAGATCACCGACGCCGACCGCGAGTGGGCCCACCGTCCGCCGCGCACCCTGCGCCCGGACGGCCGGTGATCCACGGGTCAACGGCAACTTCCTCCGTCCGCCCGGCACATGGCACGCCGAGACGGCAGTACGATGATCGAAAACTGCGGCGGAGCGTCACCTCCCGGACCACGGAGCCTGCCATGACGACGGACCATTCCCAGCCACCCCACATCGACACCGGCCGGGCCCATCCCGCGCGTGTCTACGACTGGCTGCTGGGCGGCAAGGACAACTACCCGGTCGACGAGGCGGTGGGCGAGACGCTGCCGCCCGAGGCCCGGGACGCGGCGCGACAGAACCGCGCGTTCATGAACCGCGCGGCCGCGCACCTCGCCGCACAGGGCATCGACCAGTTCCTGGACATCGGCACGGGCATCCCGACCGAGCCCAACCTGCACCAGATCGTCCAGCGGACGGTGCCCGGGGCCAGGGTCGTCTACGCCGACAACGACCCGATCGTGCTGCGGCACGCGGAGGCACTGCTGGTCAGCAGCCCCGAGGGGGCCACGGACTACATCCAGGCCGATGTCCGCGAGCCGGACGAGATCGTGCGGCACGCCCGGGGCATCCTGGACTTCGACCGGCCGATCGCGCTGTCGCTGATCGCCCTGATGCACTTCGTCCCGGACGACCAGGACGCCCACGGCATCGTCCGGGGACTGGTGGAGACCCTCCCCTCCGGCAGCCACCTGGTCCTCTCGCACGCCTCGATCGATCTCTTCCCCGAGCTTTCGCAGCAGGTGATCGCCGAGTACGCCAAGGGCGGCATCCGGCTCGGCTTCCGCACCCGGGCGGAGGTGACCCGCTTCTTCGAGGGCCTGGAGCTGGTGCCGCCCGGACTGGTCACCGCCACCGAATGGCACGGCGAGGGCATGGAGCCGCCCGCGCCCGAGGAGAGCGGCATCTACGCGGGCGTGGCGCGCATTCCCTGACCGGGCGACGGGAGGCCGTGGCGGTCGGCTCAGCGGCGGCGCCCGCGGGCCGACCAGCCGCTGCCGATCCCGGCGACGTGCAGGGCGAGCAGGGCGAGCCCGATGAGCATGACGTTGGTGGAGGTGAAGACGTCGTTGGTCGACACCTCCGCCGCGTTGATCAGCCAGGCGAGGAGGAACAGAACAGCCGCGACGATGGCGAGCACGGTGCACATCCCTTCGGATCGGCGGCACCGGGCCGGTGCCGTGTCACGCGTATGCCCCGGACGGGGCGCGTGACACGGCTCGCCCTCCGGGCGGGCCCGCGCGTCACTTGAGCGCGTCGGCGAACAGCGGCACCACCTTGTCGACGGCGTATCCGACCGACAGGACGGAGTTGGTGGCGAAGGCCCGGCTGATGTCCTGGTCGTCGAAGACGACGAAGTGGCCCCGCTCCACCGCCCCGAGCGTCCTGAAGAGCGGGTCGGAGGAGATCTTGCCGGCGTCCACCCCGATGGGGGCCATCACGACCAGGTCGGCGTCGAGCAGCTGGAGGTTCTCCTCGGAGACGGAGACGGAGAAGCCGGAACCGGCCTTCGCGTCGACCTTCGGGTTGTTGCGGAAGCCGAGCTGCTGGACGAAGTTGACCCGGTCGGTGCCCTTCACGTAGGCGCCCCACCCGGCGGAGGTGCGGGAGCCGACGGTGATCGTCCTGTCCTTGAACTCGGGGTGCGCCGCGGCGGCGGCGGTGAACTTCTTCTGGGTGCCGGCGATGAGCTGCTTGCCCTTGTCCGGCACACCGAGGGCGGTGGAGATCATGGTGGTCTGCTGCTGCCAGGCGATCTTGTACTGGTCGCCGCCCTCGGGTATGCCCACCGTCGGGGCGATCTTGCTGAGGGTGTCGTAACGGGTCTGGTCGCCGCTGGACTTCACGTCGAGGATCAGGTCGGGCTTCAGGGCGGCGATCTTCTCGTACTCGGGCTCCAGGGTGCCGATCTTCTGGGGGCTCTTGTCGTACAGACCCTTCGCCCAGGGGCCGACGCCGTCGCCGCCGAAGGCGAGCCAGTCGCTCTGGCCGACCGGCTGCACGCCGAGGGCGAGCGCGGTCTCGGCGTCGCCCCAGCCCAGCGCGACGACCCGCTCGGGCCGCGCGTCGACGGTGACGGTGCCGAACTTGGTGGCCACCTTCGCGGGGAAGGCACCGGACGTCTTCGACGCGGGCGCGTCGGACGCGGAGTCGGCCGGGCCGGACCCGGAGCCGCAGGCGGCGAGGACACCGAGCAGTACGGCGACGAGGGCGGCGCTCCGCAGGCGCCCCGGACGTCGGCCGGTCGGGGCGGGGGCGGCAGGGGGGTGCGAGGTCATGGGGACTCTTTCGGTAGGCGCGGATGCGGGGAGGTGATGTGGTGCCGCCCGATGGGGACGACCATCGGGGTGCCGGACGCGGGGTCCGGGACGACCGTCGAGTGCAGCCCGAACACGTCGTGGACGAGGGTTTGCGTGACGATGTCGGCGGGCGCGCCCTCGGCCACGACGCGGCCGGCCTTCATGGCGATCAGGTGATCGGCGTAGCGGCAGGCCAGGTTCAGGTCGTGCAGGACCACGGCGAGGGTGACGCCGCGGTCCCGGTTGAGGTCGGTGAGCAGGTCCAGGACGTCCAGCTGATGGCTGATGTCGAGGTAGGTGGTGGGTTCGTCGAGCAGGAGGATGTCGGTCTCCTGGGCGAGTGCCATGGCGATCCAGACGCGCTGGCGCTGTCCGCCGGAGAGTTCGTCCACCGAGCGGTCGGCGAGGTCGAGGACGTCGGTGGCGAGCATGGCGGCGGCGACACCCTCGCTGTCGGCGGAGGTCCAGCGGCGGAACCAGCCCTGGTGCGGGTAGCGGCCCCGGCCCACGAGGTCCGCGACGGTGATGGCGTCGGGCGCGACCGGGGACTGCGGCAGCATGCCGAGGGCAGCGGCGACCCGCTTGGTCGAGGTGGCGTGGATGTCCTTGCCGTCCAGGAGCACGGTGCCGGCCGTCGGGGTCAGCAGCCGCGCCAGGGCGCGCAGCAGGGTGGACTTGCCGCAGGCGTTGGGGCCGACGACGACGGTGAGGCGTCCGGGCGGCAGATCGACGTCGAGAGCGGAGATGATCTCGCGCTCGCCGTAGCCGAGACCGAGGCCCCTGGTCTGCAGGGCGTGCTGGGCCGTCACCGTGCGCTCCTTGTCGTCGGTTCTCTCGTCGTCGTTGTCTGCACTGCCGTCGCCGTCGCTGTCGCTGTCCGCACTGCCGTCGTCGCCGTTGCCGCGGTCGCCGTCTCAGCCGTCGCCGTCGCCGCCGACGTGCCCGGCGGGCCGGGGGGTTCGGGTCGGGACACGGTCACCCGCCCCGTCCGGCCCGGCCCGCGCGGGCGAGCAGCCACAGCAGATACGGGGCTCCGACGACGCTGGTCACCACGCCCACGGGCAGTTGGGTGTGCGGCAGCGCGTGCTGCGCGGTGAAGTCGGCCGCGCCGACCAGTGCCGCGCCGGTCAGCGCGGACGGCAGCAGGGCAGCGCCCTGGCCGGGCAGCAGCCGACGGGCGATCGGAGGGCTGACGAAGGCGACGAAGCCGATGGGACCCGCCGCGGCCGTGGCCACTCCCACGAGGGCGGTGGCGCTCGCCAGCAGGGCGAGCCGGCCGCGCTCGACGCGGGCGCCGAGACCACCGGCCGCCTCGTCCCCGAGCTGGAGCGCCGGCAGGCTCCGGGACGCGGCCAGGGTCAGCGGCAGGAGGACCGCGGCGCAGCCGAGCAGCGGCCACAGCTGGTTCCACGAGCGGCCGTTGAGGCTGCCCGCCAGCCACACGAACGCGTTCTGCGCCTCGGTGACCTCCGCCCGGGTCATCAGATAGGAGCGCAGGCTGACCAGTCCGGCGGCCACGCCGATGCCGATGAGCACGAACCGGCCGCCGCTGACCCCACCGCGCCAGGCCAGCAGGTAGATGGCGGTCCCGGCCACGAGCGCTCCGGCCAGCGCGCCCCCGGACAGGGCGAGACCGCTGAGGCCGAACGCCATCGAGGCGAGGACCGCCGCGGCACTCGCGCCGGCGCTGACGCCGATGACGTCGGGGCTGGCCAGGGGGTTGCGCAGCAGGGCCTGGAAGACCGCGCCGGACAGCCCGAAGCAGCAGCCGACGGCGAGGGCCAGCAGGGCGCGGGGCAGCCGCAGTTCGTGCACGACGAACCGGCTGCCCGGGTCGCCGCCGCCGGTGAGGACGGCCCACACGTCGGCGAGCGGGACCTGGATGTCGCCGACGGTGAGGGACAGCAGCAGCACGGCCACCGCGACGAGCGCCAGGCTCGCGCAGACGAGGCCGAAGCGGGTCCGGCGGGCGCGTCTGAGCCGGTCGACGCGGGCGGCGGCGGTGGCGCCGGCGAACCCGCCGCGGGTCCTGTGGCCGGTGAAGGCGGTGCGGGCGTTCACAGCGCGGCCTTTCCACGTCTGCGGACCAGGAGGATGAACGGCACGCAGCCCACGGCGGCGGTGACGACCCCCACCTGCACCTCACCGGGAGGGGCGACGACCCGGCCCACGACGTCGGCGACCAGGAGCAGTGCGGGCGCGAGCAGCGCGCTGTAGGGCAGGATCCAGCGGTGGTCGGGGCCGGTGACCATGCGCACGGTGTGCGGGACGGCGAGGCCGACGAAGCCGATGGGGCCGGCCACGGCGGTGGCCGCACCGCACAGCAGGACGGTGCTCGCCGCCCCGGCCAGCCGGGCCACGGCGACGCGCTGGCCGAGGGAGCGGGCGATGTCGTCGCCGAGGGCCAGTCCGTTGAGCCGCGGGCCCAGCGCGAGGGCGAGGACGGCGCCGGCGGCGACGAAGGGCAGCGCCTGCAGGAGGACGTCGAGTTCACGGCCGTTCAGGGCGCCGACCTGCCAGAACCGGAACTGGTCGTACGTCTGGCTGTCGGTGAGCAGCATGGTGTCGGTGACGGAGACCAGCAGCGCGGTGGCGGCGGCTCCGGCGAGGGCGAGTTTGACCGGGGTGGCGCCCTCCCGGCCGAAGCTCGCCACCCCGTACACGAGGACCGCCGCCAGGCAGGCACCGAGGAAGCCGAACCAGATGTACTGCTCCGGTTCGGTCAGCGACAGGACGCTCATGGCGAAGACGACGGCGACCGCGGCGCCCGAGTTGATGCCGAGCAGGCCCGGGTCGGCGAGCGGATTGCGGGTGACGCCCTGCATCACGGTGCCGGCCAGGCCCAGCGCGACGCCCGCGAGCAGACCGGCCAGGGTGCGTGGTATCCGCACTTCCCGGACGACGAGTTGAGCGCGCACGGAGCGGTCGGGGTCGAACACGCCGTGCACGAGGTCGTGGAGGGGGACGTCGCCCGCACCGACGCCGAGACTGAGGACGACGGCCGCGAGCAGCAGCACGACGAGTCCGCCAAGTCCCGCGGTGAGGACGGCGCGGCGGGGTGCGGGCCGCGGCCGGGCGGGTGGGGCTGGGGGCATCTACGGTTTCCTTGGGAGGGCACGGGGCAGCCCGAACTCACCGGAGTGGTCACTTCCGGATGTTAGGTAAGGCGAACCTAACATCAGATAATGTTGCCTGCGCAACCACCAGCCGGAAGCATCCGCTTCCGGTCAGCACACACCCGTGGAGCCGGACTTGCCAGACACGATCGACGCGACCGAGGACCGACCGGACGCCGCGACCGGGCACGGCTGGGTCGAACTGGACTCACCCGCCGAACTGCGCGAGCTGCTGGGCGAGCCCTGGCCCGTGGTCATCGACAAGGTGCACGACCGGCTCACCGACGACGACCGGGGCATCCTGGCCCGCTCCCCCTTCTGCCTGCTGGCCACGTCCGACGCGGGCGGCAACTGCGACGTGTCGCCCCGCGGCGACGCCCCCGGGTTCACCCACGTCCTCGACTCCGGCACCCTCGCCCTGCCCGACCGCGCGGGCAACCGGCGCGGGGACAGCTTCCACAACATCCTGGACAATCCGCACGCCGGCCTGCTGTATCTGATCCCCGGCGGCAAGGAGGTGCTCCGGATCAACGGCCGGGCGCGCATCCTCACCGATGCGCCGTTCTTCGGCACGATGGCGCGGAACGGAAGGCGTCCGGACCTCGCCCTGCTCCTGGAGATCGACGAGATCTACCTCCACTGCCCGATGTCCCTGAACCGGGCGGGACTGTGGAACACCCGTCCCCCGAAGGCGAGTTGATATCCCGCTTCCGGCAGGGGACACGCCGGCGGGACGGCGGCCGCGTTCGGGTGTGACCCCCGCCTCTACCAGCACCTCTTAGGTTAGGCTAACCTTCACTGCGTGAGATCAGCTGAAGACGCGGCCGGCCCCCCGCGACTGCGCGGACACGAGCTGTCGGCGACGGGCGTGACCGTCGCCTACGACGGCGTCGATGTCGTGCACGACGCGGAGGTCAGGCTCAGGCCCGGCGAAGTGACCGTCCTGGTGGGTCCGAACGGCAGTGGGAAGTCGACGCTGCTGCGGACCGTGGCCCGGCTGCAGCGCGCCCGCAGTGCCACCCTCGACATCGACGGCACCACCGACGGCCTGGCGCTGACGTCCCGTGAGTTCTCCCGGTACGTCGCCCTGCTGACGCAGGGACGGCCGACCCCCGGCGGGCTGACCGTGCGGGACGTCGTCGAGTTCGGCCGCTATCCGTACCGGGGCCGCTGGGGGCGGCCCGACCCGGACGGCCCGGCCGCCGTCGACCGGGCGCTCGCGCTCACCGGGGTCGACGAGTTCGCCGACCGCGGTGCCGACCACCTCTCCGGCGGTCAGTTGCAGCGGGTGTGGCTCGCGAGCTGTCTCGCCCAGGAGACCGGCGTACTGCTCCTGGACGAACCGACCACCTACCTCGACCTGCGCTACCAGGTCGAACTCCTCGACCTCGTCCGCGACCTGGCGGACGAGCACGGCATCGCCGTCGGGGTCGTCCTGCACGACCTCGACCAGGCGGCGGCCGTCGCCGACCGGATCACGCTGCTCGAAGCGGGCCGGATCGTCGCGGACGGCCTGCCCGAGGACGTACTGACGCCGGAACGGCTGACCGCCGTGTACGGCATCCGGATCGACGTCGACACCGACCCCCTGACCGGCCGGCTGCGCACCCGCCCGATCGGCCGCCATCACATACGAACCCCCGGCATACGAACCCCCGAAAGGCTCGGCACCACCTCATGAGACGCCTCCTGCTCACCGCGGCCGCCACCACCGCCGCGGCGCTCACCCTCGCCGCCTGCGGCACCACCGAACCCGCCGCCGACAAGACGGAGAAGAAGGCCTCCGAGGCGATCACGCTCAAGGACGGCAAGGGCACCGAGGTGAAGCTCGACGGGCCGGCCACCAAGGTCGTCGCCACCGAGTGGAACGTCGTCGAGAGCCTCGTCTCGCTCGGGGTCGACCCGGTCGGCGTCGCGGACGTCAAGGGCTACAAGGCCTGGGACAGCGCGGTGCCGCTGAAGAACGAGCCGAAGGACATCGGCACCCGCGGCGAGCCGAGCATGGACACCGTCGCCTCCCTCGCCCCCGACCTCATCGTCGCCACCACGGACCTCACCCCGGCCGCCGTGAAGCAGCTGCGCGAGGTCGCACCGGTGATCGAGGTGACCTCCGCCGACGGCACCGGCCAGATCGACCAGATGCTGGAGAACGTCGACCTCATCGCCGAGGCCACCGGCACCACGGACAAGGCGAAGTCGCTGCGCGAGGGCTTCGAGACCAAGGTCGCCGAGGGCAGGAAGGCCCTGGCAGACGCCGGGCTGGCCGGCACGGACTTCGCCTTCGCGGACGGCTACGTCGCCTCCAACCAGGTATCGATCCGCCCCTACACGGCGACCTCGCTCATCGGCGAGGTCAACGAGGCCATCGGTCTCGAGAACGCCTGGACGGTCAAGGGCGACGAGGCCTACGGTCTCGGCACCACCGACGTCGAGGGCCTGACCAAGCTGCCGAAGGACACCCGGTTCGCCTACATCGGCAACGACGACGACCCGAGCGCCACCCCGTTCACCGGTGAGCTGGCCAAGAACTCGGTGTGGAAGTCCCTGCCGTTCGTGAAGGCCGGCGACGTGCACCGCCTCGACGACGGCATCTGGATGTTCGGCGGTCCCGGGTCGATGGAGGCGTACGTCGACGCCGTCGTCGGCGCCCTGACGAAGTAGCGGGGCCATGGCCGTCACCGCAACCGAACCCGCCACCGAGCCCACCGCGGCCCGTCCGTCGGCGGTGCCGCCGTCCCGGTCGGGCGCGGCCGCGGTGACGGCCGGAATCCTCCTGCTGGTCGCCGTCCTCGCCGTCGTCGACATCACCCAGGGCACCGCCGCCGTCGGACCGTCCGAGGTCCTGCGTGCCCTCACCGGGCAGGCCGATCCGGACGACGCGTCCGTCGTCGTCGCCTCCCGGCTGCCCCGGATGACCGCGGGGCTCCTGGTCGGCGCCGTCCTGGGCACGGCCGGCGCCGTGCTCCAGGCGGTCAGCCGCAACGTGCTCGCCTCGCCCGACACCCTCGCGGTGAACGCGGGTTCCTACCTGGCCCTCGGGCTCGTCGGAGCGACCGGCGTGTCGCTGCCGATGCTCGCCTCGTCCGGGGTCGCCTTCGTGGGCGGACTCGCGGCGGCGGCCGTCGTCCTCGGGCTGTCCGGCCTCGGCACGGGCACCGTCCGGCTGGTGCTGGCGGGCACCGCGCTGATGCTGGGCCTGAACTCCATGACCGAGGGGCTGCTGCTGCTCTTCCCGGAGCAGACGGAGGGCCTCTACGCGTGGAACCAGGGCAGCATCGCCCAGAACGGCTTCGACGGCGTCCTGCAGATGCTGCCGGTCGCCCTGACCGGACTCGTGGGCCTGCTGCTGACCGCCCGCCGGGTGGACGCGCTGGCCCTCGGCGACGACGCGGCGCGCGGTCTCGGCGTCCCGGTCCGGGCCACCCGCGTGACGGTCGTCGTGCTGGCGGCGCTGCTGTCCGCCGCCGCCGTCACGCTCGCCGGCCCGATCGGCTTCGTCGGCCTGTGCGCGCCCGCCCTGGTGCGCCCGCTCGCCCGCCGGTTCCGCGGCTTCACCCGCTCCCGTACGGCCATGTCCGCGGCGGCGCTGACCGGCGCGGCCCTCGTACTCGGTTCGGACGTGCTGCTGCGGGCCCTGGTCTCGGCCGACCGGTCGGTGTCCGTGCCCACGGGCGTCGTCACGAGCCTGGTCGGCGCCGTGTTCCTGGTCGCCATGGCGCTGCGGGTGCGGGACACCGCCGGGGCCGGGGCGCCGGACCGGCTGCGCATCCCGGGCCGTGCGGTGTTCCTGGCCACGGTCGCCGTCCTGGTCGTGGCCCTGGTGGGGCTGGTGATCGCCGCCGTGCTGGTGGGCGACACCAAGCTGCTGCTCGGCGACGTCGTCAACTGGGCCCAGGGCCGGGCCGGGCGGGCGGTCTCCTTCGTGCTGGACACGCGGGTGCCCCGGGTGCTCGCGGCCCTGGGCGCGGGCGCGGCGCTCGCCCTGGCCGGCACGCTCGTGCAGGCCGTCACCCGCAACCCCCTCGCCGAACCGAACGTCCTCGGGGTGACCGGCGGCGGCGCGCTGGGCGCGGTGATCCTGGTGACCACGGTGCCGGCCGCCGGGACGTGGGGCGTCGCCGGTGCCGCGTTCGCGGGTTCCGCGGTCACCGCGGTCCTGGTCTTCGGGCTCGCCGCCCGGGGCGGTTTCCGGCAGAACCGGCTGGTCCTCGTCGGCATCGGCGTGGCCTCCGGGACGGCGGCGCTGATCAGCCTGCTGATCGTGCTCACCGACCCGTTCAACGCGACCAAGGCGCTGACCTGGCTGTCGGGTTCGACCTACGGGCGGACCCTGCCGGACGTCGTGCCGGTCGCGCTGGCGCTGCTCGTCGGCATCGGGGTCGCGGTCGCCCGGCGCACCGAACTCGACCTGATCTCGCTGGACGAGGACACGCCGCGGCTGCTCGGCCTGCGGCTGGCTCCGGGCCGCCTCGGGTTCCTGGTGCTGAGCGTGGTCCTCAGCTCGACCGCGGTGGCCTGCGCGGGCACGATCGGGTTCGTGGGGCTGGTCGCCCCGCACGCGGCACGCGCCCTCGTGGGCCGCCGGCACGTGCGGGTCGTGCCGGTCGCGATTCTCCTCGGCGCCCTTCTCGTCTGCGCCGCCGACCTGCTCGGCCGCACGGTGATCGCCCCGGCCCAGCTCGGGGCGGGGCTCATGACGGCGGTGATCGGGACGCCGTACTTCCTGTACCTGCTGGTACGGAGCCGGCGCTAGGCGATCCCGGGACGGAGAACCGGGGGCCCGCGGATCCGAGCCCCCGTAGGGAGCCGCCATGGACCGGCGCGGCGCGGACGGGGGCCACCTGGGCCCAGCGCGTTCCGGCCGCCCGGTCCGGCTCTTGTTAGACGTGGCGTCAAGTTACTGAACCGTAATGAGTCGGGTGCTACCCCTGGTAACCCCTGTCCGGTTACGGTCCCGTAACCCCACAGGAGCAGCGCGACCACGGCCCTGACCCCACGGGACCGCGGACGACCGGATCCGGCCCTTCCCCAGGAGGTTCGCCATGCCCCCACGTCCACGCATGCTCGCCGCGGCGACCGCCGTCGCCCTCGCCCTCGGCGTCCAGGCCGTCCCGGCCGTCGCGTCCGACGGCGCGGCCACCGACCCGGCCACCACGACGTCGCGCGGCGTCGAGATACCGGCCTTCTACACCCCGCCGTCCCAGCTCCCCGCCGCCGACGGCACACTGATCCGCACCGAGCCGCTGCCCCTGGCGCTGAGCCTGCCCGGCATCGGCGGACCCCTTCCGGGCCGGGCGACGCGCCTGATGTACAAGACCACCGACGCGAACGGCGAAGCCGTCGCCGTGACCGGCGCCTACATCGAACCGGCCGCGAAGTGGCGCGGCGACGGGCCGCGTCCCCTGGTCGCCGTCGCGCCCGGCACGATGGGGCAGGGCGACCAGTGCGCCGCCTCGATGGCCCTGGAACACCCGTTGCGGCTCAACGGCCAGACGGTCTCCGTCGGTTACGAGGACCTGTCGGTCTACCGGCTGCTGCTGCGCGGCGTCGCCGTCGTCGTCACCGACTACGTGGGCCTCGGCACCACCGACCGGCTGCACACCTACGTCAACCGCCTCGACGGGGCCCACGCGGTGCTCGACGCCGTGCGTGCCGCGCGCTCCCTCGACTCGTCGTCCGTCACCGCCGACTCCCGCGTGGGCCTGTTCGGGTACAGCCAGGGCGGCGGCGCCACGGCGGCCGCGGCCGAGCTGCAGCCCTCCTACGCCCCGGACGTCCGGTTGTCCGGCACCTACGCCGGCGCTCCGCCCGCCGACCTGACGGAGGTGACGAAGGCGATCGACGGCAGCGACCTGGCGGGCGCGCTGGGCTGGTCGCTCAACGGCTTCCTGCAGACCGAGCCGGCCCTGCGGCCCATCGCCGACCGGTACGTCAACGAGGCGGGCGAGGAGGCGCTGGACGACCTGTCGACCATGTGTGTGGGCGACGCGCTCCTCGGCTACGGCGGCGACAGCAGCACGGCATGGACGAAGACCGGGCAGTCCCTCAGCGACATCATCCGGGCCGAGCCCGCGCTCCGGGAGTTCCTGGCCGAGCAGCGCATCGGCGCACTGCGGCCCGCCGGCCCCGTGCGGGTGGCGACGGGCACCGGCGACGACCTGGTCCCCCACGGCCAGGCCCGCCGGCTGGCCGTCGACTGGTGCGACAAGGGCGCGAAGGTCACCTACGTCCCCGTGCTGCTGCCGGGGGTGGGCAGCGGCCTGCTCAACCACTTCGCGCCGTTGCTCACCGATCAGGGCAACGCGATCTCCTGGCTCACCGACCGGCTCTCCGGCAAGCCGGCCGGCTCCAACTGCTGGAGCATGCCGGTACAGCCCTGAGCCGTACCGCCGCGCCGCGGCCCGGGGCGTCCGCGCCGCCCCGGGCAGCGGCTCCGGCATGCGCCGGTACCGGGTTGCGGCACAGAATTCGCTCAGGCGAACTGTGGCGGAGCGACAGGAAGGCAGCGGCGTGGTCGACGCGAAGCCCGACGGCGGGTCCGGTCCCCCGAGCGGGAGGAAGATGCCGAGCACGGTGGCGCACCTGCCCCGGCAGGTGCGCGAGGAGCTGACCCGCCGGCTGCGCCGCACCAAGCGGGCCTTTCGCGAGGAGGACGTCCAGGTCGTCGAGGCGCCGCTGCTCAAGCGCGCGGTCGGGGCCTCGGCGCTCGGCAACTGCATGGAGTGGTTCGACTTCGGCGTCTACAGCTATCTGGCCGCCACCATCGGCAAGGTGTTCTTCCCCGGCGCCTCCCCCGCCGCCCAGGTGATCTCCTCCTTCGCCACCTTCGCCGCGGCCTTCGTCGTACGCCCGCTCGGCGGCCTGGTCTTCGGCCCGCTCGGGGACCGCGTCGGACGGCAGAAGGTCCTCGCCACCACCATGATCATGATGGCGCTCGGCACCTTCTCCATCGGCCTCATCCCCAGTTACGACACCATCGGCATCGCCGCCCCGGTCCTGCTGCTGCTCGCCCGGATGGTCCAGGGCTTCTCCACCGGCGGCGAGTACGGCGGCGCCACCACCTTCGTCGCCGAGTACTCACCCGACCGGCGGCGCGGGTTCCTCTCCAGCTGGCTCGACTTCGGCACCTTCGTCGGCTACGCGCTGGGCTCGGCGCTGGTCACCGTCCTGAACCTGTCCCTGACCGACGCCCAGATGCTGCACTGGGGCTGGCGGCTGCCGTTCCTGATCGCCGGCCCGCTCGGCGTCATCGGCCTGTACATGCGGCTCAAGCTGGAGGAGTCCCCCGCCTTCCAGCAGCAGCTCGACGAGCACGAGAAGGGCCTCGCCCAGGAGTCGGCGGGCAGCGAGTTCAAGACCATCGTGCGCGACCACTGGCGTCCGCTGCTCGTCTGCATGGGCCTGGTGCTGCTCTACAACGTCACCAACTACATGGTCACCGGCTATCTGCCGACCTACCAGACGGAGACCCTGGACCGCTCCAGCGGCTTCGCGGACGTGCTGGTGCTGATCGGCATGGTGTGGATCGTGCTGCTGATCACCTTCCTCGGACGGCTCAGCGACCACGTCGGCCGCCGCCCGCTGTACGCCGTCGGCGCCGCGGCGATGATCGTCCTCGCCGTGCCGGCGTTCCTGCTGCTGAGGTCGGACGGCGTCTGGGCGCCGGTCCTCGGGGTGCTGCTGCTGTCCACCCTGCTGGCCTGCTTCGCCGCGCCCAGCGCCGCCACCCTGCCGGCGCTGTTCCCGACCGCGGTGCGCTATGCCGCGATGGCCATCGGCTTCAACTTCGCCGTCGCGGCCTTCGGCGGCACCACGCCGCTGGTTACCGAGGCGCTGGTGAGCATCACCGGCGACGACCTGATGCCCGCCTACTACCTGATGGTCGCGGGCGCCATCGGCCTGGTGACCGTGAGGTTCCTGCCCGAGAGCGCCCAGGTGCCGTTGCACGGCTCGCAGCCCATGGTGGGCTCCCCGCAGGAACGGCGCGAGCTGATCACGACCTCGAAGGACCTCTACACCTTCTCCAAGGACCGCTCGAAGGCCCTCTGACGCCCCGCCGCGGACCGTCGCCGGCGCACGGCCGGCAGCGCGCCCGACCCCACCGCGACCCCGGCGAACACCAGGGCGCTGCCCACGGCCTGGGCCGCGCCGTAGGAACCCGCGCCGACGAGCGGGGCCGTGCAGGCGGCGGCGACCGGGATCAGCCCGGAGAACAGGGTGGCGCGCTCGGCCCCGATCCGCTGCATGCCCATGTACCAGCACACGAACCCGACGACGGTGACCACCACCGCCTGCCACAGCAGCGCGCCTGTCTCCACCGCGTCCGGCCGGCGCAGCCACCCGGCCCCGTCGGCCAGGACGCCCGCCACCGCCGACTCGGCCGCCGCGATGCCGCACACCACGGTGGACAGCAGCCGCGGGCCAAGAGGCCGCAGTACGGGCACGGCCAGGACGGCGAAGCCGACCTCACCGGCCAGCGCGCACACGGAGAAGGCGATGCCCGCGGCGTCGGTGCGCCCCCAGCCCTGGACGGTGAAGGCTCCCACGGCCACGAACAGGGCCCCGTACAGGACGGCCCGTTGTGGCCGGCGCCCGTCCAGGAGCGGGACGAGGACGGCGACCACCACGGGCGCGCAGCCCACGAACACGCCGGGCACCGCGGGCTCCGCCGTGCGTTCCGCGGCGAGGACGGCGAGGTTGAAGCCGACCATGCCCACGGCCGCGAGCAGCGCGAGGCGTGTCCAGCGGGCGGCGCCGAGGGACCGCAGCCGGGTCGACGCGCCGGGGCCGGCCAGCGGGAGGAGCAGCAGGAAGGCCAGGCCGTAGCGCAGGAACTGGCCGCCCGCGTACGGGTAGTCCCCGAGCAGGCTGTTGGCGGTGAAGGACCCTCCGACGAGGACACAGGCGAGCGCGGCGAGCAGGGCCCCGCGCGAGGTGGTGGGGTTCATGGCGACGACGCTAGAGAGCACGGCGGTCCGCCGAGAGGTCCATTTCGTGGGCGCCGTCGGGGACCAATCCGCGCCGGGACCACTCACACGCCCGTCACGCCCTCTCCACCGGGTGCATGCCGGGGGAATCGGGGGTAATCGGAGGGTTCCGGTGTCAACACATCGGTCGAACAAGGGATTTGACGGCAATGACCGGACATGGGAAAGGACTGCCAGTGCGCACCAGCAAAGTGGCAACCGCCGTGGCGACCGCGAGTGTCTCCGTCGCCCTGCTGGCCGGCTGCGGCGGCGATTCGGGCGACGAGGGCAAGCCCTTCGAGGGGCAGAGTGCCGACGACATCGCCGCGAAGGCCGTCGAGGCGACCCGGCAGGCGAAGTCCATGCACGTGAAGGGCGACACCCGGCTGGAGGACGGCAGCACCGTCAGCATCGACGTCTCGGTCGACCAGGAGAAGAACTGCCAGGGCACCATCGGCGCGGGCGGCACCGAGGCGGACGTGCGGCACACCGACGCGACCCTCTACCTGCGGGGCGACGAGCGGTACTGGCGGACCGCCCTGGAGCAGCAGCCCGACGCGGCGCGGGAGATGGCGCCGAAGCTCCGGGACAAGTGGGTGAAGATGCCGGCGAACGACGCCACGACCGCCGGGGTCTGCGACAAGCAGGGTTTCGTCGCCGCCATGGACCAGGACGAGTCGGAGCGCCGGGGCATGAAGCGCGGTGCGACGGCGGAGGTGAACGGCGAGGAGGCCCTGAAGCTGACCAAGGACGCCTCCGGCGGCGAGAAGCTCACCCTCTACGTCGCCGCGGAGGGCGAGCCGTACATCCTGAAGACCACGACCGAGGGCGGCAGGAGCCCCGGCAGCGTCACCTTCGGCGAGTACGACAAGAAGGTGGCCCCCGAGCAGCCGCCGGCCGACGAGACGGTCGACATGAAGGAACTCGCGGCCGGGCAGCAGACCTGATCGCCCCGCACCGACCGCCTAGGAGGCGGCGCCGCCCGCGTCCCCGCGCTCCCGGTCCGAACGCGGCCACACGTAGGGCAGGTCGTCCGGGACCTCCGGGAACAGCTCGGCGTACACCTCGGGCTCCTTGCGCACCAGGGCCGAGCGGTGGCTGCGGTGGAAGGCCTCGTCGCCGACCCAGGGCGGCAGTTCCCCGGCGGCCGCCAGCTCCGGCTGGTCACGCACCGGCTCCCCCGGGCGGCACTCGGCGAGGCCCGCGACGAGTGAGGCCGCGCAGCTGTCCTGGTGACCCTGCTCGCGCCAGACCCGGCAGACGTCGAGGCCGTAGCGGACCAGTGCCTCCTCGTAGCCTGTCCACATCCGCACCGCGGGGTGCCTGCGCCAGCCGTAGCCGGGGACGGTGAGTCCGCGCAGCACCTGGAGCGCCTCCACCCGCTGTTTGCCCAGGCGCCGCCGGTCCAGGGCCAGTGCGGAGTCCCGGAAACCGGGGTGGGGGAGGAAGGTCTGCATCGCGGTGCCGCTCCGTTCAGCCGGGGAAGAGGCCGCGGGCGCGCAGGTGTCCGCGGCGTTCGGCGTAGGCGAGGTCGTCGCGCCACAGGCGGCCGGCGGCGGCGCGCATCAGCGGCCGCAGGGCCGGTGCCAGACGCCGGGCGAGGGGGAAGCCGGGCCGGTCCGAGGTGGCGAGTACCGCCTCGACGACCGCGGTGCGCGGCCGGCCGCTCCCGTCCGGGCCGAGCGGCGTGGCGTGGCTCTCCACGACGGATCCGGTGCCCTCGCCTTCGGTGATGCGCATGACGACGGTGCGGGGTCCGGGCGCGGTGAACTCGGCCCGCACGGGGACGACCAGGCGCCCGGTCAGCCGGAAGGACACGTCCACGACGAAGCGGTCGTCCTCGCCTTCGTTCCGCCCTTCGTCCCACCCTTCGTTCCGCCCTTCGTCCTCCACTCCGTCCGCGCCGCCGCCGCGCGGTGCCTCGCCGGGCGCCTCGACGACGGTGAGGTCCACGAAGGAGTACGGGTGGAACCAGGCTCCGTGCCACGGGTCGAGCCGGTTGGCGACGACGTCCTCGGGCTCGCAGGTCCCCACCCCGCGCCACACGGACGTCAGCGCCGTCGCCCGGGGCGGCCGGCCCGGCACGAGGGGCGCCGGGGTGGGCGGCTCCTCTCCCACGGTGTCCAGCCTTGCCCACACCAGTACGCCGTCGTCGTGGACCGGCAGGGGTTCCCAGCCGGCGAACGGGGTGCCGTCCAGGGCGAGTCCGTGCCAGTGGCAGACGAGCGTGCCGCACCGCACCGGGCTGTCGGCCAGCGGGGCGCCGAGGTGGGGGCAGGCGCCGGGGCCGCCCACGAGCCGCCCGAGCGCGTCGCGCCAGACGACGACTTCGACGCCGGCGACGGTGCCGGACAGCGGACGCGCGGGCCGTACGTCCGTGCTCGCGCCGAGGACGTACCAGTTGCCGGAGGGACGGGCCTGCGCACGCTTGAGGGCCGCGGCGATGACGGCGGGCCGGGCCTCGCGCCACGTCGGCCGCTGCCGCTCCCATGGGATCGCGTGGCGCCGCAGCCGCAGGGGAAGGCGTCCCCGGCGGGGGCGGGGTTCGGTACTCATCCGGGCTCCTTCGCGTCCAGGGCGTCGCCGCCGTACGGCACCGGTGCCGGCGGGACGGCGCGGCGTGCACCGAGCCGGGCGGCGAGCACGCGGACGAGCCCGTCGGCCGCGACGGCCGCGCGCCGCCGGCGGGGCACCACCGCCCGCCGGTGCAGTACCGCGTACCCGCCCTCCGCGACGGTGTCCAGGATGTTCCGGTACAGCAGGAAGGCGGTGCGGATGCAGGGCCGTGCGACGGGATCGAGCATGGCGAGGCCGGGCTCGGCCTCGCGGTAGACGCCCCGGGTGAGGTCCTCGGCGGCCCGCAGCGCGGCCGTGATGCGCCGGTCGTGGCGGCCGGTGGACCTGCTCCACAGCAACAGGTCACGGTGGACGCCGTGCGCGGCCAGCAGGTCGGCGGGGAGGTAGATCCGGCCGCGGTCCAGGTCCTCGCCGACGTCCCGCAGGAAGTTGGTCAGCTGGAAGGCGACGCCCAGCGCGGCGGCGTGCGGGGCGGCCAGGGCGCGGTCGGTCACGGTTCCGAGGACGGGCAGCATCTGCAGGCCGATGACGGCGGCCGAGCCGTGCGTGTAGGTGCGCAGATCGGCGTAGGTGGCGTAGTCGGTGACCGTGAGGTCGGCGCGCATCGAGGCCATGAAGTCGGTGAAGTGCGCCGGTTCGATGGCGTACCGGGCGGCGGTGTCGGCCAGGGCGAGCACCACGGGTTCGGCGGCCGGCCGGCCGCCGGTGAGCGCCTGGCGCAGCAGCCGGTCGAGGCGGGTGAGGGCGGCGGCGCGCTCGGCGGGCGTGGCGTCGGTCCCCGTGTCGTCGACGATGTCGTCCGCCCGGCGCGCGAACCCGTACAGGGCGTGCACGGCGGGCCTGCGGTCGACGGGCAGGAGGCGGGTGGCCAGGAAGTAGGTGCGGCCGTGGCGGGCGTTGAGGAGCCGGCACCGGGTGTAGGCGTCCCGCAGCCGCGGGTCGGTGATGCCGGCGGCGTCGAGTTCGCGCCCGGTCATCGCTGCCCGGCCCCGGTCGCGGCGCGGGCCGGGAGGCCGGTGATGCGGGCGGCGGCCAGTTTCCCGGAGATCAGTACGGTCGGTACGCCGACGCCCGGGGTGGTCCCGCAGCCCGCGAGGACCGCGTTGTCGGTGCCGCGCACCAGGTTGCGGGGCCGGAAGGGCCCGGTCTGGGCGAAGGTGTGGGCCACCGAGAACGGGGTGCCGGCGGCGTGCCCCTGTGCGGTCCAGTCGGCGGGTGTCACCAGGCACTCCTCCTCCACGGCGGCGGCGATGCCGGTCAGTCCCCGGCGTTCCAGGGTGGCGAGCAGTCGGTCGCGGTAGCGGGGCGCGAGGTCGCTCCAGGCCCGGGCGCCGGGGCCGATGTCGGTGTTGGGGCAGGGGGCGAGGACGTAGTGGAGGTGGCGGCCCTCGGGGGCGAGGGACGGGTCGTGGGCGGTGGGCCGGGTGATCAGCAGGGACGGGTCTGTCATGAGGGTGCCGGTCCTGGTGAGTTCGTCGAAGGTCCGGCGCCACGCGGCGCCGAAGGAGAGCGTGTGGTGGGCCAGGTGCGGCCAGGTGCGGGTGGTGCCGGCGTGCAGGACGACGGCGGAGGGCGCGTGCCGCAGGGCGACGGGGCGGCGCGGGCGGCGGCCCAGGAGCCGGTGGGAGACGGGCAGGTCGGGGGTGAGGACGACGGCGTCGCACGGGATGCGCTCGTGGTCGGTGACGACGGCGGTGACGCGGCCGCCGGACCGTTCCAGGCGGGTGACGTCCCGTCCGAGGCGCAGGTCGGCCCCGGCCTCGGCAGCGGCCGCGGCCATGGCACGGGGCAGGGCGTGCAGGCCGCCGCGCGGGAAGTAGACGCCGGCGACGGTGTCCATGTAGGCGATGACGGCGTAGGCGGCCAGTGCCCGGGAGGGTGCGACACCGGCGTACAGGGCCTGGAAGGAGAAGACCCGTTTGAGCCGTTCGTCCGTCAGGAACCGTCCGATGCGGGTGTCGAGCCGGCCGAAGCCGCCCAGGGCGGCGAGCCGGGCCAGGTCGGGGGTGAGCAGGCCGAGCGGCGAGTCGAAGTTGGCGTCGATGAACCGGCGCAGCTGCACGGTGTACAGCCGCCCGAGCCAGTCGCGCAGCCGCCGGTACCCGGCCGCCTCCCGGGGCCCGGCGAACCGTTCGACCTCCGTCTCCATCGCGTCGGCGTCGGTGTGCACGTCCAGGGTGGTGCCGTCGGCGAAGCAGGCCCGGTAGGCGGGGTGCAGGGGCAGGAGTTCGACGCGGTCGCGCAGCCGTTCGCCGACGGCCGCGAAGGCCTCGTCGGCCAGGTCCGGCATGGTCAGCACGGTCGGGCCGGTGTCCAGGTGGTAGCCGCCGAGGTCGCGCCGTCCGGCCCGGCCGCCGGGCTGCGGGTCGCGTTCCACGACCGTCACCCGGCGTCCCGCGCCCAGCAGGTGCAGGGTGGCGGCGAGTCCGGCGAGCCCGGCTCCGACGACCACGACGTGGTCGGTGCGACCGGTCACCGTCCGCGTCATCGCGCGCTCCGTTCCGCGGGCGGTTCGTCCGGCCGGTGGTCGCCGTGGGCGGCCGTGCTGCGGCGCATCGCGGGTCCTCTCGTACGGGTCGGCGTCATGCCTTCCCCCTTCGCCCGCGGCGCGACGCCACGCGGGCCGCTTCCCGTCCGGCAGTCACCCGCCCGGCGGTACGGCGCTTCCGGGCGGGTGGGCGTGTCGGGCCGGCCAGCGCGCCGCGCGTCCCGCGGACGGCACCGGGCGGAATACTCCGCCGGACCGGACCGGCGGGAAGGAGGCGGGCGTGCTCGACGCGGACATCGTGGTCGTCGGTGCGGGGGCGGCCGGGCTCTCCCTGGCCCACCGGCTCCCGGCGGCGGTACCGCACGGCGCGGCGTCCTCCGTGGTCCTGGTCGATCCGCCGCCGGGGCCGCTGCGGCCCCCGCGTCGCACCTGGTGCTTCTGGGAGGCCGGGGCCGGCCGCTTCGACCGGGCGGCGACGGCGACATGGGAGTGGCTGCGGGTGCACGGCCGGGACGGCGCGGTCGTCCGGCGGCACATCGCGCCGGCCCGCTACAAGATGATCCGCTCGGACGACTTCGAGGCGCTGGTGGAGCGGGACCTGAAGGACCGTCCGGGACTGCGGCGCGTCGAGGCCGTCGTCGGCGCGGTGACCGGCCTGCCGGACGCCACCGTGCGGGTGGCGGCCACGGACGCCGCGGGCACGCCGGTCGACCTGCGCGCCCGCTGGGTCTTCGACTCGCGTCCGCCGGACCGGTTGCCGGCCGCCCGCACCCGTCTGCTCCAGCACTTCCGCGGCTGGTTCGTCCGCACCGAGCGGCCGGTCTTCGACCCGGAGGTGGTCGACCTGATGGACTTCCGCACCGCACAGCCGCGGCGGGGCCTGTCGTTCGGCTACGTGCTGCCGACCGGGCGGCACACCGCGCTGGTCGAGTACACCGAGTTCGGGCCGGATCCCCTGACGGCCGCGGCGTACGACGAAGCGCTGGAGGACTACACGAGCCGAGTGCTGCGCACCGGCGCCACGGAGGTCCTGTCGACCGAGCAGGGGGTCATCCCCATGACCGACGCCGTCTTCGAGCGGCGGGCCGGGGGCTGCGGCCGGGTCTTCCGGATCGGTGTCGCGGGCGGCGCGACCCGGGCGTCCACCGGCTACACGTTCGCCGCCGTGCAGCGGCAGTCGGAGGCCGTCGCCCGTGCGGTGCGCGCGGGCCGCCGCCCGGTGCCGCCGCCCCCGCACCCGGCGCGGGCCCGGTGGATGGACGCGGTGCTGCTGCGCGCGCTGGACACCGGCCGGGTCGACGGGCCCGAGCTCTTCCTCCGGCTGTTCGACCGTGTGCCCGCCGGGCGGCTGCTGCGGTTCCTCGACGGCCGGTCGCGGCTGACCGAGGACCTGGCGGTCGGCCTGCGCGTCCCCGTCCTGCCGATGCTGCGCACGGCGGCCGAACTGCCGTGGCTGCCGCGCCGTCACCTGCCCCCGCGCTGAGCGCCGTCCGCCGAACGCCGACCCATCCGGAGCCCCCGATGCCCTTGCTGCGCGACGCCGCGCTGACCGCCGCCTTCGACCGCGGGGCGGGTCACTACGACCGCCTCGTCGCGCTCAATCCGGGCTACCACGCCCAGTTGCGCCGCTCCGCCCGCCGGCTGGGCCTCGCGGACGGCGGTGCCGGCAGCCGGGTGCTGGACCTGGGCTGCGGCACGGGTGCCTCGACCGACGCCCTGGCCGCGGTCTTCCCCGCCGCCGGCATCGTCGGGGTGGACGCCTCGGCCGGCATGCTGGAGCGGGCCCGGGCCAAGCCCTGGCCGTCACGGGTGCGCTTCGTGCACGCGACGGCCGAGGACCTGGACCGGGCGGAGCTCCGCGGCCCCTTCGACGCGGTACTCGCCGCCTACCTGTTCCGCAACGTGACCGACCCCGACGCCGTCCTGCGCACGGTGCGCGGGCTGCTGGCCCCCGGGGGCCGGCTGGCGGTGCACGAGTACGCCCTCGGCGGGCGGCGCGCCGACCGGCTGGTGTGGGACGCGGTGTGCCGGGCCGTCGTCCTGCCGCTGGGCACGGCGACGGGCGACCGGGGCCTGTACCGGCATCTGTGGCGCAGCGTCGCGGCGTTCGACACGGCCCCGGTCTTCGGCGCGCGGCTGCGCCGGGCCGGGTTCGAGGGCGTGCGTGTCCTGCCGCTGCCGGGCTGGCAGACGGGCATCACCCACACCTTCGTCGGCCACCGCGCCCACGAGGAGCCGGGCGGTACGGCGCGGGAGACCGGCGGCGCGGAGACCGGCGGCGCCGGCACGCGGGCCGCCGGGAACGGCGGCGCCGGGAGCGACGGATTCCGCACGGACGGCACCGGGAACGACGCCACACCGGCCCCCGGTACCCGCACCGACGGCGCCGGAACCGCCCGCACGCGGGCCGGCGACCCACACCACGACGCCAACCGGACCCTCGGCACGGGGACCCGCAGGCCCCGGGCCGACGACGAGCAGGACGACCGTGCCGCCGCCGACGGCACCGGGGACGCCGGCGCCGCGGGGGCTCCCGGCGCCGGCGAAGGGCAGGGCGGCGGGGCGGGTGCCCGCCGTGCCCGTACCGGGGGCGGCCGGTGATCCGGCGGAGTGGTGGCGGGTGGGGCGGTGAGGTGCGGCCGCCCGGGCGGGACCGGCGGGCCCGGGTGCTGCGTCCCGGCCCCGGGCGGGAGCGGGTCGGGGGTGCTCCGCCGTCGGTGGCGGTGATCGGCGGCGGGATCGCGGGCCTCGCGGCGGCGACCGCACTGGCGGAGCGCGGGGTGCGCGTCGTGCTGTACGAGCGCGAGCCGGTGCTCGGCGGCCGGGTCTCGGGCCGGACGTTCGCCCTGCCGGACGGCACGCCCGCCACGATGAGCCGGGGCTTCCACGCCTTCTTCCGCCAGTACTACAACCTGCGGGGTCTGTTGCGCCGTTGCGATCCCGCTCTCGGCATGCTGACCGGCCTGCCGGACTACCCCCTGCGGCACAGCAGTGGGCTCCACGACGGCTTCCGCCGGATTCCGCGCACTCCCCCGTTCAGCGCTCTCGCCTTCGTCGCCCTGAGCCCCAGTTTCGGGCTGCGCGACCTGACGGCCCTGCGGCCCTCGGCCGCGCTGCCGCTCCTGGACGTCCGTACCCGCCGCGTCCACGAGCGCCTGGACGACGTCAGCGCCGAGGACTTCCTCGACTCCCTGCGTTTTCCCGCGGCCGCGCGGCATCTGGCCTTCGAGGTGTTCTCCCGCAGCTTCTTCGCGGACCCGCGCGAGCTGTCGGCCGCGGAGATGGCGCTGATGTTCCACATCTACTTCCTCGGCTCCAGCGAGGGGCTGCTGTTCGACGTGCCGCGCGAGCCGTTTCCGCAGGCGCTGTGGGATCCCCTCGCCGGGCATCTGGCGCGGCACGGGGCCGAGGTGCGCACCGGCACGCCCGTCGAGTCCGTCCGGCCCGGCCCGTCCGGCGGGCGGCTCGTGGTCGACGCCGCCGGGGCCCGGCCGTACGACGCCGTGGTGCTCGCGATGGACGTCGGCGGGCTGCGGGACGTGGTGTCCCGCTCACCGCACCTCGGGGACGCCGGCTGGCGGGCGCGGGTGGCACGGCTGCGGAACGCTCCGCCGTTCCTGGTCTCCCGGCTGTGGCTGGACCGCCCGGTCGCCCCCGGCCGGCCCGGGTTCCTGGGCACGAGCGGTTACGGCTCGCTGGACAACGTCAGCGTGCTGTCCCACTGGGAGGGCGAGGCGGCCCGCTGGGCCGCCCGCACCGGTGGCTGCGTCGTCGAACTCCATGCCTACGCCGTGCCGTCGGCGGCCGTCCGGGAGGTCGAGGAGAAGCGCCTCGTCGACCAGTTGCACCGGGTGTACCCGGAGACCCGCCGGGCCGGGGTGGTCGCCGCGCGGCACGAGTGGCGGTCGGACTGCCCGCTGTTCACGGTCGGGGGCTACCGTGACCGTCCCACGGTGCGCACCCCCGACCCGGCCGTGGTGGTCGCCGGGGACCTGGTCCGTACGGATCTGCCCGTGGCGCTGATGGAGCGCGCCGCCACCTCCGGGTTCCTCGCCGCGGGCGCCCTGCTGGAGCGGTGGGGGGTGCGGGGCGAGACGCTGTGGACGGTGCCCGACGGGGGCCGGTCGGCGCCGCTGCGGGCGTTGGCGCGGCGGTTCGGGGCGTACTGACGGACACGGGGCGCACATGCGGCCGCGCCGGCTACCGCCGGGTGTCCGCCGCGCGGTCGGCCAGCCCGCCCGCGCCCAGCGGTCCGGTGTGGCCCAGGGGCTCCCCGGCCTCCATCCGGGGCAGTTCGTGGCGGGACAGCCGTACGACCGCGGGCGGCAGGGTCACGCGCCCCCACTGGACCAGGCGCAGCCAGCCCGGCACGTACACGGCGGTACGGCGGCGCTCCGCGGCGCGCACCAGCCGGGCGGCGACGTACTCGGGCGGGAAGGTGCGGCGGGCCGGGGGCGGCATGTGGGCGCGCAGTTCGCGCAGGACCGGGTAGCGGTCGGCGTCGCGGATCATGTCGGTGTCGATCCAGTTGAGGTAGGCGACGCCCACGGCGACGCCGCGGTGGGCCACCTCGGCGCGCAGCGAGTGGGTGAAGGCCTCCACACCCGCCTTGGAGGCGCAGTAGGCGCTCATCATGGGGGCGGCACCGAGCGAGGCCAGCGAGGCGATCTGCAGGTGGTATCCCGCGGTGTCGAGCAGGTCCGGCAGGAAGGCGCGGGCCGTGTGGGCGCTGCCGGTCAGGTTCACCTCGACGACGCGGCCCCACTCGGCGGGGTCGGACGTGGCGAACGGGCCGCCGTGCGCGACACCGGCGTTCGCCACCACCACCGACGGCTTGCCCAGGCGCCCGCGGGTCTCGCCGGCCGCGTCGGCCAGCGCGGCCGGGTCGGTGACGTCGGTCTCGACGGCGAGCGCCGGGGTCGGCAGCTCCGCCGCCAGGGCGTCAAGGCGCGGCTTCTCGAGGCCGAGCAGGGCGAGCCGGGCGCCGCGGCGGGCGCATGCGCGGGCCACGGCGGCGCCGAGTCCGCGTGCCGCGCCGGTCACGACGACGGTGCGGTTCTGCAGGGGGCTGTCTGTCACCGGTCGGCCCTTTCCTCGGACGGCTCGGGGGCGTGTCGGACGGTTCCGGCGGTCAGCGGCGGTCGCCGGCCCGGTCCCGTCGGGTCAGGGCGCGCTGCATCCCGGCCAGTCCCGCGAACCGGTGCCGGCGCAGGGCGGCGCGCGCGGCGTTGGCGCCGGGTGCTCCGTGTACCCCGCCTCCCGGGTGGGCGCCCGCGGAGGCGAGGAAGAGACCGGTCACCGGCGTCTCGGGCCGTCCGGTGCCGGGCACGGGCCGGAAGACGAGTTGCTGGTGCATGGCGGTGGTGCCGCCGTTGATGGCGCCGCCCTCCAGGTTGGCGTTCATGGCCTGGAGCGTCGGCGGGGCGAGCACGCGGCGGGCCCGGACCAGCGCGCGGAATCCGGGGGCGAAGCGTTCCACGTGGCGTTCGATCCGGTCGGCCATCAGTTCCCGCTCCTCGGCGTCCCAGCTGCCGGTGATGCCCTCCTCGCCCGCGTCGGCGCGGACGTCGTGGGGGACGTGGGTGTAGGCCCAGGCGGACTCGGTGCCGCTCGGTGAGCGGGTCGGATCGGTGGTCGTCATCTGCCCGAACAGCGAGAACGGCCGGTCGGGGACCTGCCGCACGGCGATCTGCGCGGCGAACCGGGTCAACTCGTCGAGGCCGTCGGACAGATGCACCGTGCCGGCCCGCGCGGCCGCCTCGCACCGCCAGGGCACGGGTCCGTCCAGCGCCCAGTCGACCTTGAAGGTGGCGAAGTCCCACTGGAAGCGCCGCAGGTCGGCGAGGACCTGGTCCGGCAGGTCGGCGGGGGCGACGAGCCCGCCGTAGAGGGCGGGGACGGAGACGTCCGCGAGGACGGCGCGGCGGGTGGTCACCGTCTCCCCGTCGGCGGTGCGCACGCCGACGGCGCGCCGGTCGCGGACCAGGACCCGCTCGACGCGCCGCCCGCAGTGCAGGGTGCCGCCCCGGGCGCGCAGCCGGTGGACCAGGGCCTCGGTGAGGGCGCCGGAGCCGCCGACGGGCACGGGGAAGCCGTAGGTCTGTCCGAGCATCGACATCAGCCAGCCGAAGCCGCCGCTGCCGGCCGCCTCGGGGGCGAGGTCGGCGTGCAGGGCGTTGCCGGCCAGCAGCAGTCTGCCGCCCTCGCCGCGGAACTCCTCCTCGCCCATGCGGC
Organism: Streptomyces sp. NPDC093065; assembly: GCF_044754585.1. Classification (NCBI taxonomy): domain Bacteria; kingdom Bacillati; phylum Actinomycetota; class Actinomycetes; order Kitasatosporales; family Streptomycetaceae; genus Streptomyces; species Streptomyces sp. NPDC093065. The sequence goes on from NZ_JBIVPJ010000004.1 coordinate 444,528, forward strand.
GCACCGGCAGCACCAGGGTGCGGGCGAGTCTGAGGCCGCCCGCCCCGCGCAGCCGCAGGGCCAGCCTGGCGCCGGCGCGCACCGGCGGGAAGGGCGTGAACAGGGCGTCGACGATGTCGGCCCGGTAGCGGTCCCACACCTCGTGCAGCCGTTCCCAGGCGGCGCCGTCCCCGGGCGCGAAGGCGTCGAGCGAGGCGGCGGTGGTGGCGACGTCGCGGTCGAGGACGGCGCAGGTGCCGTCGGTCAGGGGGTGGGCCAGTACGTGGGGCGCGTGGGCCCAGCGCAGTCCGTGGTCCTCCAGCCGCAGTCCGCCGAGGATCGGGGAGGCGGCGGCGAGCGGGTAGAAGGAGCTGAACAGGTCGTTGACGAAGCCGGGGGCGACCCCGTCGTCGTGGCGCACCGCACCGCCCGGCTCGGGCTGCTCCTCGAGCACCGTCACGCTCCAGCCGGCGTCGGCCAGCAGGTTCGCCGCCACCAGGCCGTTGGGGCCGGCTCCAACCACGACGGCGTCGACCGTGTCGACGCCGTCAGGCACGGCCGGTTCCCAGCCGGTGGCCCACGGAGTCCACCACGTCGGGCGGGTCGGGACGGCACCGGTCACCGGCCTCGGACTCGCAGAGTTTCGCGAGCCTGGCGAGCATGGCGCGGTGCCGCACCTGGAGCAGCGCCTCGACCCCGACGTTGTGCACCAGGCCGCCGGGACCGCGCAGCGGGTGCTCGTCCACGATCACCAGGCACTGCTCGCCCCACGGGCGCAGTTCGACGGCGATCCGGGCCGTGCCGAGCCTGCCCGCCTTGGCCTCCAGCTCCAGTTCGGAGCCCTCCACGCAGCGTCTGACCACCGACTCGTTGTGCAGCCGCAGCGGTCCGAGCCGGACCTCGTACGCGATCGTCGCGCCGACCTGCGGCCACTGACCGGCCCTGGGAGTGACCTCCGAGGGGCCCACCACCCATTCCACGTACAGGTCCCCGTCCGCAAGGACGTCCCAGACGGCCTCCGGGGTCGCCTGGATCAGCCTGTGCCGAACCGCCACGAGTGCCTCCCACGTCCAGGGGCCGCCATGGGGCCGCCATGGCGAGGACGGAGTCTGAGTGCCCCGCCGGGGACCGGCCAACCGGAACGAACGGGTCGGGTCGTACGGGCGCGGAGACAGGTGACGCGGAAAGCCCGTGCATTGGCATGGACCTGATGACGAGGGCTGGCTAAGCTCGAAGCGACCCGATGAGAGCGCTCTCAAACCGCGGTTGTTCCGTGCCATCTGTTCCACCCCCACCTTGCTGGAACGACGAAGGGCAACTCCCGTGAGACGCAGCAGACTCAGGCACCTCGGCCTGGCCGGCCTCCTCGTGCTCGGCACCCTCTCCGCGGTCGGCACACTGCCGGCCTCGGCGGCCGACGCCCCCTCCACCCCCGCCTCGTCCTCCGACACGCAGCCGGCCTCAGCCGGTCTCCTCGACGCCATGCAGCGGGACTTCGGCCTCAGCCGCGCCGAGGCCGAGGACCGGCTCGCCGCCGAACGCGACGCGACCGGCCTCGAGCCCGTGGCGCGCCGGGCCGCGGGCGAGGCGTTCGGCGGCTCGTGGTTCGACGCCGACGCCGGAAGACTGACCGTGGCCGTGACCTCGGACGCGGCCCCCTCGACGCTGCGGGCGGTCCGCGCAACCGGCGCGCAGGTGCGCACCGTCGAACACAGCGCGCGGCAGCTGGACGCGGCCAAGGCACGCGTCGACCGCCTCGACGCCCCCGCCGGTGTCAGCAGCTGGCGCGTCGACCAGAGCGCCAACACCGTGGTCGTCGACGTGGTCGGCGGCGAGCGCGCTGACAACGATGTCCAGAACTTCCTGAAGCAGGCCCGCGAGGCCGGGCCGGTCACGGTGCGCTCGGTGCCGTCGGCCCCGCAGACCTTCGCCGCGGGCACGGTCGGCGGCGACCCCTACTACACCGGCAACGTCCGCTGCTCCATCGGCTTCTCCGTGCACGGCGGGTTCGTCACCGCCGGGCACTGCGGCCGGGCCGGCGCCGGGGTCAGTGGCTGGGACGGCTCGTACATCGGCACGTTCCAGGGATCGTCGTTCCCCGACAACGACTACGCGTGGGTCAGTGTGGGCAGCGGCTGGTGGACGGTGCCGGTCGTGCTGGGCTGGGGCACGGTCTCCGACCAGCTCGTGCGCGGCTCCAACGTGGCGCCCGTGGGCGCCTCGATCTGCCGCTCCGGCTCCACCACGCACTGGCACTGCGGCACCGTGCTCGCCCAGAACGAGACGGTCAACTACAGCGACGGTTCGGTGGTGCACCAGCTGACCAAGACCAGTGTGTGCGCCGAGGGCGGCGACTCGGGCGGCTCCTTCATCAGCGGTGACCAGGCGCAGGGCGTGACCTCGGGCGGCTGGGGCAACTGCTCCAGCGGCGGGGAGACCTGGTTCCAGCCGGTCAACGAGATCCTGAACCGCTACGGCCTGACCCTGCACACGGCCTGATCCGACGGCGGCGGGGAGGGACGGGCCGGTCTCCGCTCCGGTCCGCTCCTTCCCCACCACCGACGCCCGGGGCACCACCGTTGTCCAACACCCCACCGGTGTCCGAGGCCCTGCCACGACGTGGACTCGGACGGCTCAGACGTCGCCGGGACCGGCCCCCGGCTCCGGTGCGTCGAGGCCCGTCGCCGTGGTGAGCCGGCGGTAGGCGGCCCGCGCGTGGACCAGGCGGGCCAGCGCCGTGCCGACGAGGGCCGCGCCGAGCAGGCAGGCCAGCCAGAACGTGTCCCGCCGGCCGGTCCACGTGAGGGTGCCGGCCGGCGGTATGGCGAAGCCGTTGAGGGACAGCCAGCACAGGACGGCCGTCCCCGGCGCCGCCGTGAACGGGGCGCAGAGTCCGAGCAGGGCCGCCAGCAGGGAGAGCGCGACCAGGGCGAGACCCGGACGGCCCGACCCCACGGTGCCGTTGAGGAGCGCGACCAGGACGAGGGCGCCGCCGAACGCGCCCGCCCACACCAGAGGAGCCGCGACCGGCCTGGGAACGGGGCTGGCACCGCTGCCCAGGGGCACCCACTCGATCATGCTGACGGCTCCTTCCGGTCCCGGACGCGTTCGACCACGGTGTCGGACAACGGCCCTGTGGGCAGATTGTCCCACCGGGAACCGCGGTGCCCTTGCGCCCGGGTCGACGTCCGGCCACCCGCATGCTCCGCTCCGACGCCCCTCCCGGCCGTCGTACGCCCCGCGCGGCAGCACGGCGAGGCCGCCGGCTCCCTGCCGTGTTCGGGGCGACCGTGTCGGCGGGAGGGCCGACCTGTGCGGCGGTCCTGTCCCGCGCCGTGTCCGGTGACCGCCGTGGCGATACCGAGAACGGCCAGGACGGTGAGCGGAAGCGTCCAGCTGTCCGTGGTGCTGCTGCGGAGCCGGCGCAAGCGGGCGGTGGCGGCCGTCCGGTCGGCCTCCCTGCCGGGCGGCTGACCGGCGTGCCGCGCTTCCGGGCCGGCGTCGGGCTCACGCTTGGGGGCACCCCCTAGCGTTCTGCCTCCGCGTGCTCCGAGGAGGAGGCCGAGGACCCGTACGAAGGGGAGCTCCCGGCCGGCACCGGCACCCGGCGGCCGTCCGCCTCCGTCTGGCCGCCGCCGGCCCCGTCACCCGGCGCCTCGACCGGTGCCGTCGTCCCGGGCAGCAGCCGTCCGGCGGCCCGCAGCGCACCGGCGAGGACGTGGGCGCGTCCCGCCACGACGGGCCCGAGGACGGCGAGGACGAGGACGTAGCCGGCGATGAAGGGTGCGAGCCGCGCGTCCAGTCCGGCGCCCGCGGCCATGGCGGCCAGGATCAGCGCGAACTCCCCCCGGGCGACCAGGGTGGTGGCGATCTCCGCGGCCGGTTCGCTGCCGTAGTGGTACACCCGGGCGACGCACAACCCGGCGATGATGTTCATGACGACGGTCAGCGCAGCCGCGGCGGCGACCGGACCGGCGACGGAGGCGAGGTCGCCGGGGTCGATGGCGAGCCCGAAGGCGAAGAAGAAGATGGCCGCGAAGGCGTCGCGCAGCGGGTGCACCAGTTCGCGGATCCGCGGCCCCGAGGGGGTGCCGGCGAGGATCAGGCCGACCATGAAGGCGCCGATCGCGTCGGCGACGCCGAGGACTTCGGAGACTCCGGCGACGAGCACCGCGGCGCCGAGGAAGCTGATGACGAGCAGTTCGTCGTCCCGCGTGGCGATCAGGCGGCCCACGAGCCGGGTGCCGTAGCGGGCCGCGGCGGCCAGCACCAGCAGGAAGCCGAAGGCCTTGCCGGCCTGCAGGGCCGTGTCGGCGACGCCGTGGGCGCCCGAGACGACCGGCTGCAGGGCGGCCAGGTACAGCGCGAGGAAGATGTCCTCCACGACGATGACACCGAGGATCAGCCGGGTCTCCGGGCGGCCGATCCGGCCCAGGTCGATGAGGATCTTGGTGACGATCGCGGACGAGGAGATGCCGAGCACACCCGCCAGCACCAGCGCCTCGCGCACACCCCAGCCGAGGACGAAGCCGAAGCCGAGCCCGGCACCGACGTTCAGGAGCAGGTAGACGCCCCCGGCGGTGAGCAGCCGTTTGCCGCCGCTCTTGAGGTCGTCGAGGTGGAACTCCAGGCCCAGGTAGAAGAGCAGCAGCACCAGTCCGAGCGCCGAGAGCATCTCGAAGTCGTGCGCGTCCTCCACCAGGACGAAGCCCGGTGTGTGAGGGCCGAGCAGGATGCCGGCGAGCATGAACAGGGGGATCGTCGGAAGGCCGATCCTGCCGCCGAGGCGGGCGAAGAACGCGGCGGCCACGAAGGCGCCGCCCATGGCCAGCAGGGTGTCAGCGTGTCCCACGGGTCACCGCCTTCGACCGCGCGGCGGGCCGGGAGGGCCGGGAGGGCCGGGAGGGCCGGGAGGGCTTCGTTTGACGGGGATGGATGCGCATTCTCCTTCGTCGGTCGTGCATCGTCGGGTCGGACGTCGTCGTGTGGTGTGCCCTCGTGTCGTACGTCGTCATGACGTACGTCGTCGGGCCGGCCGGACGGCCGTGGACCGCCCACGACGCCGTGCCGGGAACACCGCTCCGGGGCGGAAAGGGAACACCGGCGGGCCGGCCACCGGCCCGGACTGCGAGCGCCCGCGAACGGGCCGCGTCCGCGGCGGTACGCCACCATGGCCATCGGCCGCCCCGGCGCCCGGCGTGCACACGGCACACCCGCGCCGAACCATGCGGCAGCGCCCGCGAACGGGCGGGACAGGGCCTCCTCCGAAACGTCCCCCGGCCCCCGGAAAGACCCCCCGGGGCGCGGCGTCCGTCCACGATCACACGCCGGGCCGGCGCGCGGCATCGGGGACGACACCCAAATGATCCTGCGGCCGACACCCATCGGCCGCCCCGGCAGGGGAGCCGCCCGGCGGGCCAAGGAGGATGCGCCGCGGCCGACTCGGGGATCCCGGCCGCGGCGCGCCCTGCCGCCCCGGGCGCGGGAGGACTGCGCGCGGCGGGGCACGACCGGCGAATTCCCCGGCATTCCGCCGTGACACTGCGCCAACCGAGTGATCGTCAGGGACCGCGCTCCGGCTCCCGTTCTTCCGCCCGGGGCACGCCGTCCGCCCCGCCGCGGAAGGCGACGGGGCGGACGGCTCGCGGACGGTCCGTCAGCACGGTGTGGTTGCCATCAACTTCTCGAAGGAAGCCATGCAGTCCGGGCAGTGACGCGCCCGTTCACCGTCGGATGCTTCTCTGCGTTCGCGGAGCTGCTGTCCGCAGAGTGTGGCCGCGGCCTGTTTGGCCAACACGTGCCACACCAACGCTCCGCCCGCCTTCTCCGGGCCCACGCACATTTCGTACATGATCGGCCTCCCAGCCTGGACGCCGCTGACACTCTCCAGGAGACACCGGTTCGGCCGCGACCAGTAGCGAGCGGGGTCCATTCGGGTGACGGCCGCTTCGGCCGGCCGGGACGGCCGCACACCCGGACGGCTGCAAACGATCAGCCAACCGGGCCTGCACGGGTGCGCGTGACGCCTCGTCAGGGTGCGCGTACTCCGGTGACGACGAAGCCGCTGCGGGGGCGGGTCGGAATGCGGCGCAGCGGGATGCGCAGGTCCTGTTCGGGAACCGTGCAGTCCAGGCGCGCCAGCCGCACCGCCAGCGCCTCCAGCAGGCCGACGGTGACGCGCTCGCCGGGGCAGCGGTGGCCGTCGGCGGGGTCGCCGCCGCCCTGGGGGATCAGCTCGTCGGGGCCCGGGGGCCGGTCGAGGAAGCGTTCGGGCCGGAAGGCGTACGGGTCGCCCCACAGCTCCTCGTCGTGGTTCTGTCCGTAGACGTCGAGGAGCAGGATCCCGCCGGCCGGGACGGACTCGCCGTGCCAGGTCAGCTCGGTGACGGTCCGGCCGCCGAGGAACGGGGCGAACGGGTAGAAGCGGCGGACCTCGTGCGCGAAGGCCGTGGCGAAGGCGTCGTCACCGGCGCGCAGCCGCTCGCGGTGGGCCGGCCACCGGTGCAGGGCATGGGCGGCGAAGGCGACGAACCAGCTCACGGCGACGGTGGGGCGCAGGACGTTCAGCAGTTCCACCGCCGCCGTCCTGGAGTCCGGCGTGCCCCGCCCGGTGTCGCGGTGCCGGGCCACCCGTTCGAGGACCGAGTCTTCGGGAGCGGCGACCGCGCCCGCCCTGACCTGCTCGATCAGGCCGGCCATGCGGGTCTCCTGCCGGGTGCGGGCACGGCGGGCCCGCAGATGGCGCGGGCCCGGGGTGGCGAAGCCGTCGACCATCGCGACGAGGTCCCGTGCCAGGGTCCGGGCGTCGACGGCCCCCGGCGGGACTCCCGTCCAGTCGCAGACCGCACGGGTGAGCACGACGGCCGCCTCGTCGAAGAGCACGACACGCTCGCGCCCGCTCCAGGAGCGCACCGCCTCGTCCCAGGCCCCGGTGACGTGTTCGGTGAGGCGGGCGACGCGGCCGGCTTCGAGCAGCGGCAGGAACCGTTCCTTGCGCGTGCGGTGGGCGACGCCGTCGAGGGTGTGGACCGCGCCCTGTCCGAACAGGGTGTCCAGCACCGGTGCGGGGATCGCGCCGTGGCGTCGGACGTGTGACTCGTCGTAGAAGAAGCGCACGGCCTCCGGTCCCCGTACGGCCAGCGCGGGCCTGCCGAGCAGTCGGGTGCGCAGCACGGAACGGGTGCTGTCGCGCATGCGGTTGGGCAGCCAGGCGTAGCCCTCGGTGAGCAGTGCCGGGGTGCGGTCCATCAGCGGGCGGCGGTGAGCGTCCATGGCGGGTGGGTGCCCCGGGGCGGCGGGCGGACACCCGGGCCGGGGTGGCGTCAGCGGCGCCGCCCACCCGCCGGGGACGGCTCGTCGGCGGCCGGCCGCCGACAGGCCGGTCCTCGCCCCGCGTTGTCCTCCGGCGTTCTCTTCTGGCGTTCTGCCGGCCTCGTTCTTCAGCCGGCCGCGTTGTCGGTGCGCATCCTCACCTGCTCCTCCAGGCGCCGCAGGCTCCCGTCGAGTGCCTCGGCCACCGTCCGCTGCCCCGGGTCGTGGCTGTCGTCGAAGAACGACAGGTGCACCGTGACCTCGCTGGCCCCGCTGTCGAGCCCGGCGACCTGCAGCCAGCCGGCGTAGCTGCCCTGCTCGCGGGTGCCCCACTCGAGCCGCATCTGCTCGGGCCGGGCGCTCAGCAGGGCCGAGGTGTCCTGGTCGGTGCGGTCCTCGTGCACGGTGACGGCGGGCGGGTCCTCCGGCTCCACGTGCAGGTCCCGGGGCAGCCAGGTCTCCAGCTGTCCGACGTTCGCGGCCTGGTCGAAGACCTGTTCGGGCTGGGCGGGCATGGTGCGGGAACGCTCGTACTCGGTCATGCGGCACCACTCCTCGGCGCTCGGGTTCGTACGTGGTGACGCGTGCCCCTTCTGCCGGGACCGAAGCGCCGCACGGACGACCGGCCCGAGGGGCGGGGCCGAATGAGCGGTGCCAGACTGCTGGGCATCGTCCCCCGCCGCGGCGGGCTCCCGACGAGAGGAGACGAGGTGTCCACGTCGGACCCGGGCGACGCGGCGCTGCGGCGCTTGCTCGCCGATCCGGCCCACCTCACCCTGGATCTGCGCGAGGCCACGGCGCGTTCCGCCAAGGCGCTGGGGCTGCGGCACGCCGTCGTCTACCTCGTCGACCTGCAGCAGCGGCGCCTCGTCCCCCAGACGGCCGTGGCCCCGGCGCTCCCGGTCGACGGCTCCCTGGCGGGCTGGGCGTACCGCACGCAGTCGCTGCGGGTGGAGGAGTCCAGGACGGGCGGCGGCATCACCGCCTGGTTCCCGCTCCTCGACGGCGCCGAGCGGCTCGGCGTGCTGGCCGTGGACGAGCCCTCCCTCACCGCGTCCTCGCTGACCCGGGGCCGGGCGCTCGCCTCGCTGCTCGCCATGGTGATCACGTCCAAGCGGGCCTTCGAGGACTCCTTCGTCCGGCGCACCCGCACCGAGCGGATGCGGCTGCCGGCCGAGATGCTCCGCGCTCTGCTGCCGCCGCGCACCATCGGCGACGGCAACGTGGTGTCGACGGCCGTCCTCGAACCCGCCTACGAGATCGGTGGCGACGCCTTCGACCACGCGCTCACCGAGACGACGCTGCACGTGGCGGTCCTGGACGCCATGGGGCACGACCTGGCCTCCGGACTCACCAGCACCGTCTCGCTGGCGGCCTGCCGCAATGCCCGGCGCACCGGCCTGCCCCTGCCCGGACTCGTGCGGAGTGTGGACGAGGCCCTGTCCAGCTGGCTCCCGGACAAGTTCTGCACGGCGGTCATCGCGCAGCTGGACCTGGTCACCGGGGTGCTGCACTGAGTCAACTGCGGTCACCCGGCGCCCATCCTGATCCGCGACAAACGGTTGATCATCGACGCCATGGAGCGTGACACCGACCCGCCCATGGGCATGCCCTCCCTGCTCACCCCCCCAGCCGCGCCGGACGTACGAGATCGCGCTGGAGCCCGGGGACCGGGTGCTGATGTACACCGACGGTGTCGTGGAGGCCCGGACCCGGGAGGCCAAGCTGCTGGGCCTCGAACGCTTCGCCGACTACGTCATCCGGGCCACGGCCGGCGGGGAGCTGGCGCCGGAGTCGTTGCGCCGTCTGATCCACTCGATCCTGGACATGCAGGAGGGCCGGCTGCGGGACGACGCGACGCTGCTGATGTTCGAGTGGCAGCCGCCCCCGGAGGGCAAACCGCCGCGCTCCGGCATGCCGCCCGGCTGACGGCCGGCGGGCGGACCAAAGCAGGTGGACCAAAGCGGGCGGACCGGAGCGGGCGGACCCCGTCCGGATCGGGCCGTGTCGGGCACCGCGCCGGTGTCCGTCCGCCTCACACGGGGTGCCCCCGTGCGCGCAGCCAGGCGTGCACGGTGTCCTTGTCCGCCGGCGTGATCCGGACGGGTCCCTCCACGTAGGGGCCCTCGTCCTCGCTGAAACCGGTGTCGGTCACCCGGGCGGTGACCCAGGTGGCCAGGTCCTGCGCGGCCCGTTCGGACAGCGCGCCCCGCTCCCATCCGTCCCGGGCCTCGGCCGCGGCTACGGAGTCGTGCTCTTCGGTCTCGGCCAGCCACGCCGCCACCAGCCGTTCCACGGTCCGGCCGCCGTCGGGGCCGGTCCCCTGTCGTGTGTGCTCGTCGCTCATGCCGGCCGAGTGCCCGCGATCCGCGCACGGCCCACCCGGCGACGGGCCGCGGTGTCGGCGGTACGGCGCCGGGTACCCGCGTCCACAGGGGTGGGCCGGTTCGTTCCGCCCCTGCGACGGCGACGGCCCGGGAAGGGGACGACGATGAGGCAGCCCGCCGACGACCACGCCCACGGCAGGCGCGCCGGTGTCTCCGAACTGCGCCCGGCCGCCGGTGAGCCGGGGTCCGGCGCCCGGAACGAGGCACCTCACGAGGATCTCCCCCTCGACCGCAACCAGGCGATCCTCCAGGCCGCCAAGCAGGTGGGGTCGATCCTGAAGAAGGCGGAGCAGCCGTTCGCGCTGGCCGGCAGCGTCGCCGTGTACGCCCACGGCGGCACCCAGAACCTCCAGCACGACGTGGACTTCTGCATCCGGCCCGAGGACGCGGACGCCGTCGCCGCGACGCTCGGGGAAGCGGGGCTGGTGGTCTACACGCCCCCCGAGGACTGGCTGCTCAAGGCCGACTGTCTGGGGCAGCAGGTCGATCTGATCTTCGAGCTGGCGCACGAGCCGGTGACGTCGGGACTGCTGGCACGGGCCCGGGAACTCTCGGTCGACTCGGTGCGGATGCCGGTCCTGGCGCCGACCGATCTGCTGCGCGGTCTGCTGGCGGCCTTCTCCGAGCACCACTGCGACTTCGGTGCGGTACTGCCGATCGCCCGGACGCTGCGGGAGAAGATCGACTGGGAGGCGCTGCGGCGCGACTGCGGCGACGCGCCGATGCCCGCCGCGTTCTTCTTCATCCTCGAACGGCTGGAGATCATCCCCCCGGCCGGTCCTGCGGCCGGCGCCCCGAAGGAGGAGCAGCCATGAGCGACCCCGTCGGACACCAGGGCCCCGCGGCGAGCGGCCCCGCCTTTGCGGACGGGAGCCCCGACACCCGTGAGACCCCCGAGAACGCCGAATACCGCGTGGCTCATCTCCAGGAGCGGCTCGCCGCGGAGGAGCTGGGCGAACTCGGCGTACGGGCGGAGATCAGGGCCGGGACGGTCGCGGTCACGGGCACCGTGCCCTCGGCGCGGTGCCGGGAGACGGTGCTGCGCGTCGCCCGCGAGGAGCTGGCCGGGCTGACCGTGCACACGGACGTCGTGGTGGCCGGGACCGCCCGCCCCGACCATGCGGAGGAGCTGTGATGATCCGCGTCGCCGCCGTCGGAGACATCCACATGGGACCCGACAGCCAAGGGCTGCTGCGGCCCGCGTTCGAGACCCTGCCCGACTGTGCCGACCTGCTGCTCCTCGCCGGGGACCTCACCCGGCACGGCACACCGGAGGAGGCGGCGGTGGTCGCCCGGGAGGTGCGCGGACTGCCGGTGCCGGTGGTGGCGGTGCTCGGCAACCACGACCACCACGACGAACGGCCCGAGAAGGTCACCGCCATCCTGCGGGAGGCCGGCGTGAGCGTGCTGGAGGGCGAGGGAACCGTCGTGGAGTGCGCCGGGGGGCGGCTGGGGATCGCGGGCACCAAGGGGTTCGGCGGCGGCTTCGTCGGGCGCAGCGCGGGCGAGTTCGGTGAGCCGGTGATGAAGGAGTTCGTGCGCACCACACGCCGCTCGGCGGACAGTCTGCACGCCGCCCTGAAGGAGCTGGACGAGGAGGACTGCACGGCGCGGGTGGCGCTGACCCACTTCTCCCCCGTCGCCGACACGCTCGCCGGGGAGCCGCCGGAGATCCACCCGTTCCTCGGCAGTTATCTGCTGGCGGAGGCCATCGACACGGCCGGCGCCGACCTGGCCGTCCACGGCCACGCCCACCTGGGTTCGGAGCACGGGATGACGGCGGGCGGAGTCCGGGTGCGCAACGTGGCCCAGCCGGTCATCCGCCGGGCCTTCAACGTCTACCGGCTGGGCGCGGCCTGACCCTCCCCCGCCCCGGCCGTCAGGTCCGTGCCGGTTCCCGCGTCGTACGCCCCAGACAGGTGACGTCCGCGGGGTCGAGCCCCGCCGCGGCGATCTCGTGGAAGCCGAGGCGGTCGTAGAAGGCCCTGGCCGGTGTGTTGGCCGTCGCCATGACCAGATGGACGGCCGGTACGCCGCGCTCGCGCAGGGCGCGCCAGAACGTCCGCATCAGGGTCCGGCCGTGACCCTGTCCCTGCCAGCCGGGGAGCAGGTCGATGTGCAGGTGGGCCGGGTACGCGGCCAGCTCGGGGACGATCATGCGCTCGGGGTCGTGGAGCAGCCCGGCCATGACCTCGTCCGGGGTGCGGGCGGCGGGCGGGGTCTGCGGTACCGGGTGGCGGTCGGCGACCCGCGGCAGCCACTTGGTCCGGAACTCCTCGGCGAAGCGCGCGGTGTCGGCCGTGCCGAGGACGTAGCCGACCGCACGTCCCTCGCCGTCGTCCAGCACGAAGGCCAGGTCCGGGTCGAGGTGGACGTAGGGGGCGGCGAAGATGGCGGGCAGGACGGCGGGGTCGGCGTACACGGGCCGGCTGTCCAGGCCGTTGTGCGCGGTCCGGATGCAGATGTCGTCGAGGGCCGGCGCGTCGGCCGGACGGTAGGGGCGTACGGAGGCAGTCGCTGTCACCGCACCATCCTGCCTGCCTGGGAGCGCTCCCACAAGTGGTTTGCTTCGACCGTCCCCGCCCGGGTACCCGGCGGCCCGCGGTGTGACGGAACGCGCCGTGAACGGCGGGACGCGTGCGGACGTGGGGACGGGAGGCCGACGGTGGAGGACGTGACGGACCGGATCGCGCGGCCGTGGGGTGCGAGGGCGCCCTACGGGCGGCACGAGACCTGGCCGGCCCGGGTGGACACGTTCCTCGCGGAGGGGGTGGACCCCGGGGCGGTGCAGCGGCGGGTGCAGTCCGCGTCCGTCCTGCACTCGGACGGCGACGCGATGGACATCGCGGTGGCCGACGGCCGCATGGTGGGCGTGCGGGGCCGGGACGTGGACCGGGTCAACCGGGGCCGGCTCGGCCCGAAGGACCTCTTCGGCCGGCAGGCGAACGGCTCCCGCGACCGGCTGACCCGCCCGCTGGTGCGGCGCGACGGGCGACTGGTGGAGACGGACTGGGACACCGCGATGGAGCTGGTGACCGCCCGCTCGCGCTCACTGCTGGACGAACGCGGGCCGGCGTCGGCACCCACCACCACCGCGTCGGCACCGGCTGGCGCCGGCGTCGCCCCGCCCACCACGGGCGGACCCGCGGCACACACCACGCAGCGGGAACCCACCGAGTTCCCGCACGCCCACGAGGAAGGCGCCCGGTGAACGGCATCACTCTGACCCTGCGCACCCTGCGCCGAGGCGAACGGCACCTGGCGCACGACCTGGTGGCCGTCGCCGAGCGGCACCGCACCGAGCACGAGGTCCACCACGTCGCCACCGACCTCGCCCGCCGGTCCCGCGAGCACGTGCGGCGGATCGCCGAAGTCGCCGCGGAGCACGGCGCGAAGCTGGGCGACCTGCCGGACCACTGCGCGGACGGCGTCTTCGCCACGCTGCGGAAGAAGGCGTCCGAGGCGGTCGCGCACCGGCCGGAGCCGGGCCTGCTGCTCCTGCGCGACCTGCGGGCACTGCACGTCGCCGCGGCGGAGAACTCGCTGCACTGGGAGATGCCGGCCCAGGCCGCCCAGGCGTCGGGGGACAGCGGGCTGCTGGCGCCGGCCTCCTCCTGCCATCCGGAGACACTGCGCCAGATGCGCTGGACCAACACCATGATCAAGAACTTGTCGCCCCAGATTCTCACCAGCCTGTGACCTGCGTTTTCCCCATCCGGCGCGGTGCCGAAGAGCACCGGAACCGCACCGCCCGCCGAATGGCGCGGGCCACCCGGAGCACCCGATGATCCCAGTGGGGCACACCCCGCTGATGACCCCGTTGACACCCCCTCGGAGAGAGCGAGACAGCGTCATGAGTCTTCTGCGTCTGGCCGGCCGGCCGATGCTCGCCTCCATGTTCGTCGCGGGCGGCCTGCAGTCGCTGCGCAGGCCGCAGGACGTGGCCCCCGCGGCCGAGCCGGTCGTGCGGCCGGTGACCGACCGCGTACCGGTGCTGCCGGACAGCACCGAGCAGCTCGTACGGCTCAACGGCGCCGTTCACGTGGTGGGCGGCCTCATGCTCGGACTCGGCCGCTGTCCGCGGCTGGCCGCGCTGGCCCTCGCGGCGACGCTGGTCCCCACCACGCTGGCGGCGCACCGGTACTGGGACGCGGAGGACCCCGCCGACCGCACCCAGCAGCGCATCCACTTCCTGAAGAACCTGTCCATGATGGGCGGACTGCTGATCGCCGCCGACGACACGGGCGGCGCGCCCTCGTTGCTGTGGCGCGGCCGGCATGCCGCCAAGGACCTCCGGCACGACGCCCACTTGGTGCACCGTTCGGTGCGGGCCGCCGCCGGTCCCGCGGCACGGGCGGGCGGCATCCGGGCCAAGCTGGGGGCCTGAACCCGGCGTTGGCCCATCACGCACGGGGGGGGACCCGGTCGTCCGTACGCCCGTGGCGGGTCGGTCCCCGGGCCGCCACGACCTTCTGGAGGTGGAGCATGGGACACGGAGGAAACGTCATCGACGAGCTGACGACCGATCACCGAGAGGTCGAGGAGCTCTTCGGCAGGATCGAGGCGCTGCCGCCCGGTCACAAGGACCGCAAGCTGTACGCCGATCAGGCCACGATCGAGCTGGTCCGGCACTCGGTGGCGGAGGAGGCGTATCTGTACCCGGCCGTCCGTGAACACGTGGCGAACGGAGGTGCCCTCGCGGACAAGGAGCTCGAGGACCACGCCGGAGCCGAGCAGATCATGAAGGACCTGGAGGGGTGCGCGGCGGACGACGCCGAGTTCGACCGGTTGATCGGCAAGCTGATGAGCGAGATCCGTGAGCACGTCGCCGACGAGGAGGGCAACCTGTTCCCCAGGCTCCGCGAGGCGTGCCCCGCGGACGCCCTGGACCAGTTGGGCGACAAGGTCCGGCAGGCCAAGAAGACGGCGCCGACCCGTCCGCACCCGTCCTCCCCGGACAAGCCCCCGATGAACAAGCTGCTCGCCCCCGGCGCGGGCATGGTCGACCGGGTGCGCGACGCGCTGTCCGGCCGGGGCAAGTCCGGCTGAGCGGCCACCGCCGGCACACCTGGGACGCGAGGGGCCCGTAGCCGTGGCGACGGGCCCCTCACACGTGCCGGGGGACGGCGGGCGCTCTCACGTCCACCACTCCACCGCACGCCCCTCCACCGCACGCGACTCCGTCGGCTCCCCGGTCGCCGTCGGGACCGGACCGGGCCGTCCGCGGAGGGCGGCGACGGTGCGTTCCAGGCCGTCCTGCCAGGTCACGCTCGGCAGCCAGCCGAAGATCTCACGGGCGAAGCCGGTGACCGGCCGGGGCTCCGCGTGCCCGTTCCCGGTGTCCTCGACGAACGCCAGCGGCGAGTCGGACCCCGTCAGCTCGATCACCAGCCTGGCGATCTCCGCGGCCGTGGGCTCCTCGTCGCCGCCGATGTCCACGGGCCGCACCGAACGGCCGGCCGCGACCAGCAGGACGCCGTCGACCATGTCGTCGACGTAGCACAGGGGCTGCGTCCGGCTGCCGTCCCCGGGGACCGTGACCGGCTGCCCGGCCAGGGCCTGCTCGATGGCGGCGGCCGGTGTCCCCGTGCCGTCCGTCCGCATCCCGGGTCCGTAGCCGGTGAACAGCCGGACGATCCCGGCGTTCGAGCCGTGGGCGCCCGCGTGGGCCGCGACCAGGGCCTCGGCGAACCGGACGGCCTCGGCGCAGGCGCTGTGGGGCCGGACGGGGTCGGCGTCGTCCGGTACGTCGCCGCCCCGGACGTCGGGACGCACCGGCGGCGAGGACGCGAGCAGGAACCGGGCGCCGTCCCGGGCGGCGACGGCCAGCGCGGTGCGGGTGCCGATGCTGCCGGTGTCGAGGACGTCCACGGGCCGCTTCGGCCAGGCGGCCGGGGAGGCGGGGCCCGCCAGGTGCAGGACCAGGTCGTAGGGGCCGGGGAGCGCGTCCGCGCAGCCGGGTTCGGAGATGTCCCGTTCCAGGAAGCGGAAGCCGGGGCGGCCCGACAGGTGGGCGACCTTCTCGGCACGCCCCGTGCAGAGGTTGTCCAGGCAGTCGACCTCGGCACCCGCGTCCAGCAGCCGGGTGCACAGGTGGGAGCCGAGGAATCCGGCGCCGCCGGTCACCAGGACGCGGTCCCAGGGTGTGCGGGACTCTCCCCGTGGGCTGAACGCCGCCGTCGGCATCATGAGGACGACCTTTCTTCCCTCCGCGAGGCGCTGACGGAGCGCCGGGGCGCGCTCACGGAGCGCTCGCGGAGCATTCGCGACGCGCTCACGGAGCGCTCGCGGAGCATTCGCGGCGCGCTCGCAGAGCGCCGAAGAGCGTGCCCCGAGTGCCCCGCCGGGGCCCTCGCATGCTCAGCCGCCCGCCGCCCGGAGCACTCCCCGTGACCGCGGTCACGGACGGCGGGGCCCGCACCGGGACGCCCGGTGCTGTGATCAAGCACACTCGGCTCGCCAAGTGCGGTGCCGTCCGCGGCGATTGGTCCTCACCGGCCGCGGGCGGGCACGCCGGACGGCGACGACTCGCCGGTCCCTTCTGCCACGATGGTCGGCGCCGTCTCCGGCTCAGTGGAACGGCCGCGCAGCGCAGCCGGCCCCTCGTTCCCGTCCGTATCCCCCTCCGGGTCCCGTGACCCGCCTTCGAGTGGCGCCCTGTGTCTTCTTCCTCCGTCTCCGCCCCGCCTCCTCCCGCCCCCGTGCCGTCCGGGTCCGCGGCCACCTCTCCGTGGCGTGCCCTGAGGTACCGCGGCATGCGCTGGTGGTCGGTCGCGAACTTCGTGTCCAACGCCGGTACGTGGATGCAGCTCACCGTGCAGAACCTGCTGGTCCTGCAGATCACCGGGTCCGCCGCCGCGACGGGTCTCTCCATGTCCGTACAGGCCGCGCCCGCGCTGCTGATCAGCGTGTTCGGCGGTGCGGCCGTCGACCGCTGGCCGCGGAAACTGACGGCCACGGTGAGCCAGGCGCTGCTCGGCGCGGTCGCGTTCGCGACCGCGCTGATGGTGGCGCTGGACCGGCTCGACGTGACCCTGCTGATGGTGCTGGCCGCCGTCACCGGCGTCATCGCCACCGTCGACGGCCCGGCGTGCTCCCTCCTGGGCAACGACCTCGTCCCGCGCGAGGACGTACCGTCCGCCATCGGGGTGGGCGCGCTGGTGCACCAGGCGGGCCGGCTCACCGGCGCCGCGCTCGCCGGTGTGACGGTCGGCTTCCTCGGGACGGCCGCGGCGTACGCCGCCAACGGGCTGTCGTTCCTGTTCGTGGCGTCGGTCATCCCCTTCCTGCGGCCGGCGCGGGGCGCGGTACCGCAGGTGCGGGCGGCGAAGGACCGCGGGACGAAGGACGCCATGAGCGTGCGCGAGGGCCTGGCGTTCTTCGCGCGCCGGCCCCGGCTGCTGGCGCTGGCCGGTGTCACCGGGGTCAGCGCGGTCTTCGGCCGGAACTACCAGCTGACCCTGGCGGTACTGGTCACCGGGCCGCTCGCGGGCGGCGCGGGGTCCTTCGGCACGGTCTCCACGGTGCTGGCGGCCGGCGGCATCGTCGGTGCCGTCCTGGGTGCCCGGCTGCGCCGCCCCTCGGTACGGGTGGTGGGCGCGCTGGCGGCGGCGGGCGGGCTGCTGCAGGTGGTGGCGGGCATGTCGCCGTCGCTGGCCGTGCTGCTGGTGATGGTGCTGCCGATGGCCGTCGTGGAGTCCGTCTCCGACACGGCCGGCACGGCGGTGCTGCAGACCGACCCGCCCGCGCACATGCGGGGCCGGGTGCTCGGGGTGTGGGGCAGCATCGGCACGGTGTGGGGCCTGGGCGGGCCGCCCGCGCTGGGTCTCCTGATGGAGCTGGCCGGGGCCCGCGGCGCCCTGATCGCGGGCGGGCTGATCATCGCCGGCACCATCGGTGCGGGCCACCTCCTGCGCGAACGCCGGACGGCGGCGCCGCGGGTGTCTCCGGTGGCGGGCCTGGAGCCGGCTGCCTGAGGTCCCGGCCCCGGTGGCCGCGCGGGCACGCACCGGGCGCCCGGCCGGGCGCGGATCAGGCGACGAGGGCCTGGCCCGGGTCCAGCCGGGCCACCAGCTGGGCGTGGTGCAGGGCGGCGACGGGCGCGACGAGGTCCGGATGACGCAGCAGGGCCGCTGCCCGGCGGTCGGCCCCGTCGGGTGCGAGCAGGCGACGGAACTCCGCGGGCGTCCCGGCCGAGGGCCCGCCCTCGGCCAGCGCGGCCACCGCCGGCCCGGCGAGCGCCGGGTCGGTCAGCAGGCAGGCCGCCCAGCTGGCGACGACCTCGTCCACCCAGGTCCGCCAGGCGTCCGCGTCCGGGTCGGCGGACGTCGCGCCGTCGGCTCCGGTGATCCAGTCGAGCCGGGCGGCGCCCCCGGGTCCCGCGACGCCGAGCAGCGCCACGTCCATCGGGGTGGGGTAGCGCAGCCGGGCCGCGACCGTCGCCGGCCTGCCGGGCCTGCACCTCGCACAGGGTCCCGGCCAGCGCGCCACCGGACGCCGGGTAGGCGCGGACGAGCCATTGCGCGGTCGCCGCGATGACGGGGGAGAGATCTGTGTGCACTGGCGGGCCGTCCGAACTGCTCGTCGTGGGGAACACGGGTCCGTGAGAACGGTAGCCCGCGGCGCACCCCGCGGGACATGGCCCGGCTCCCGCCCGCGGCGTGGCCTCGGCCACACCACGTCCCGCACGGGTCGTCCCCGGCCGGGGGTGCGACCCTGTATCCCGTTCGCCGATCACCGGGTTCCCGCCCGGCTCACCGGTGTGGAGGAGAAGCCCTGAGTACCGCCGTCCTCTCCGAGGCCGTCCCCGTCGTCCTGCTGCTGGGCGTCCTGGCCTTCGCCGTGCTGCGCCCCCGGGGGCTGCCGGAGGCGGTGGCCGCCGTGCCCGCCGCGGTGCTGGTGGTGGCGCTCGGCGCGATCACTCCGCACGAGGCGTGGGAGCAGACCCGCACGCTGCTGCCGGTCGTCGTCTTCCTCGCGCTGGTGCTGATGCTGGCGTACCTGTGCGCGAAGGAGGGCCTGTTCGAGGCCGTCGGCGCCGCCGTGGCCCGCCGGTGCGGGCGGAACCCGCGACGGCTGCTGGCCGGGGTGTTCGCGGTGGCCTGCGCGGTGACGGCCGTGCTCAGTCTGGACGCCACCGCCGTCCTGCTCACCCCCGTGGTCCTCGCCACCGCGTCCCGGGCCGGCGCCCGGGCCCGCCCGCACGTGTACGCGACGGCGCACCTGGCGAACTCCGCCTCGCTGCTCCTGCCGGTCTCCAACCTGACCAACCTGCTGGCCTTCACGGCCAGCGGGCTGACCTTCACCCGGTTCGCCGCGCTGATGGCGCTGCCCTGGCTGGCCGCGATCGCCGTCGAGTACGCCGTCTTCCGCCGCTTCTTCCGCGCTGACCTGGCCGGCCCCGTGCCCGCCGTGCCCGCGCGGGTCGGTCCCGTGTCCGTCGCCCCCGCGCGGGTCCGCCCGGCGGCCCCGGGAGCGCCGGGCGGCGCCGGTGGCGGCCCGACCGTGCCGGCCACGCCGCCCGCGCCGAAGGTGCCCCGTTTCACCGTGGTCGTCGTGGCCCTCACCCTTGCCGGGTTCGCCGTGGCCTCGCCCGCCGGGGTGGATCCCGCCTGGGCGGCGCTCGGCGGCGTGCTGGTGCTCGGGGGGCGGGCGCTGGCCCGGCGCCATGTCACGGCCCGGGAGATGGCGGGCGCCGCCGCACCGCTGTTCTGCCTGTTCGTCCTGGCCCTCGGCATCGTGGTGCAGGCGGTGGTGGCGGGCGGCCCGGGCGGGCAGCTGGGCCGGCTGCTGCCGGACGGGGACTCGCTGCCGGCGCTGCTCGGGGTGGCGGCGGTCGCCGCGCTGCTGGCCAACCTCGTGAACAACCTGCCGGCCGTGCTCGCCCTGCTCCCCCTGGCCGCGCCCGCCGGTCCCTCCCAGGTCCTCGCCGTGCTGATCGGCGTGAACCTGGGCCCGAATCTGACCTACGTCGGTTCGCTGGCCACCCTGCTGTGGCGGCGCATCCTGCACCGGCACGGCATCGAGGTGGAGCTGCGCCGCTTCACCCTGCTGGGCCTGCTCACCGTGCCGGCCGCGGTCGCCGCCTCGACGGTGGCCCTGTGGGGCGCGCTGCGTCTCATCGGCCCGTGAGGCCCGCGCCCGCTGCCTCGTGCCGGGCGCCCGGTCACTGGGTCGCGACGACGAGGCAGCGCCTCAGTTCCGTCACGGCCGGGGGTGCGCCCTCGACGCTCACGCCGCCGTCGTCCTCGCCCGCCCGGTTCCACAGCGACCTGAGCACGCTCTCCGGGGAGCCGCTCAGTGTCACGTCGGCCGTGCCGTCGCCCGCGCCGTCCGTGACGGTGAACTCGCCCGGACCGGTCCGCACTCGCCACGCCGCTTCGTCGCCGGCCCGCACCAGGAACGTACGCCCGGGCGAGCCGTCCAGGATCTCGGTGAAGTAGTCGCCCCACTCGGCGACGGCGTACGAGGCGAACACCTTGAGCAGTTCGTCGATCCCGTCCACCGCGAGATCGTCCGGTACGGCGGTGACGGGCCGGCCGGTGGCGAGTTCGGCGTCGATGCGGTGGACGACGGTCTCCTGCGCCATCCGCCGGATCCAGAAGCCGACGCTCTGGTCGGGGCCGTACCAGGTGCCGGCCGGGTCCTCGGGGGCGCGGGTGGCGAACTCGGCGCGCAGCGCGGTGTAGCCCCGGTCGAGCAGCGCCGTCGGCGCCTCGTCGGCGAACTCCTTCGGCGGCCAGGGATCGGGCTCGGCCCCGTCGCGCATGGCGGCGGTCTTGTGCAGGTAGACCTCGCCGACGTGCCGGGTCAGATCGGCGACGGTCCAGCCGGGGCAGGTCGGCACCGGGGCGTCGGCGTCGGCCTCGACCGCGGCCCGCAGCCGGTCGTGGTCGGCCGCGAGGCAGTCGAGGAATCGGGTGTACTCCATGGCGTCGAGCCAAACACACGCTCAGGCCCCAAGCACGGTGTTTTCCGCGCGCCCCGCCCTCCCGCACCCCCGCGTGGGGCCTTCACCAGGCCGGGCTGGGGACCGCGGGGCGGCGGACCGCCTCGGCCGCGTCCCGCAGGTGCAGCGCGACCGTGATCAGGGCGCGCAGCGCGGAGGGCCGCAGGCTCTGGGCGCTCTCGGCGGCCAGCACCAGCAGACAGCCCGCGGCCTGCTCGACGACCGGGACGGAGAACGCGTAGTCGTCGCCGTCGGCCCCGCGGAACGCGCGCCACGGCGTCGCGGCACCGTCGATGGCCTTGTGCACCGCCTGCTCGAGGTGCTGTGCGGCCTGACGGCACACGGGGGCCGGCAGGGTGATCGTGCGATGAAATGCTGAACTGGTCATACTCCCATCGCTCCCCCGTATTCGGCGGGTCCGATCGGGACACCCGGCGCTTTTCACCGGGTCGGCGGCAGCCCGGCCCGGGCGGACGCGGCGCGGTCGCGGCCGGCCTCCGTATGGTCCCGGGCGGACGCGGCACGGGCGGCGCGGGCGGCGCGGGCCTGAATCGGTGCGTGGTGGTCCTAGGCTCCACGTCATGTGTCCCGCCGACTCCTCCTCTGCCGTCGCGGCCCGGTTCACCGGCCGGGCGGTGACCGCCGAGCGCCCGCTGTCCGGGTCGCTCACCGAAGTCGACCTCGACGACGGCCGCACCGTCGTGGTCAAGCGTGCGGACGGTCCCGGTGCGGCACGGGCCGAGGCCGCCGGGCTGCGCTGGCTGGCGGACGCGGGCACGGTGCGGGTCCCGGTGGTGCACGGCGCGGACGAGCGCCGGCTGGTCTCCGACCGGGTGGCGCAGGGCCCGCCGAGCTCCGGCGCGGCGCTGCGGTTCGGCCGGGACCTGGCCGGGCTGCACGCCGCCGGGGCACCCGCGTTCGGCGCCCCGCCGCCCGGCGGGCCCGAGGAGGCCTGCATCGGGCTCGCCCCGATGCGCAACGTCGCCGGGGACGACTGGCCCCGCTGGTACGCCGCGCACCGCGTGCTGCCGTATCTGCGCCGCGCGGTCGACGCCGGCACCGTCCGGGCGGACGAGGCGGCCGACGTCGAACGGGTCTGCGAGCGGCTGCCCGGACTGGCGGGGCCCGTGCAGCCGCCCGCCCGGCTGCACGGGGACCTGTGGAGCGGCAACGTCCTGTGGGGCGCGGACGGGCACGTCCACCTGATCGACCCGGCCGCGCACGGCGGGCACCGGGAGACCGACCTGGCGATGCTGCGCCTGTTCGGCTGTCCGCACCTGGACCGGATCACGGCGGGCTACGAGGAGGCGGCGCCGCTCGCCGACGGCTGGGCCGACCGGGTCGGCCTGCACCAGCTCTTCCCGCTGCTGGTGCACGCCGTGCTGTTCGGGCGCGGTTACGCCGAGCAGGCGGTCGCGGCGGCGCGCACGGCGCTGCGGCGCGCGGGGTGAGCCGCGCCCGACGGCGGGCCGTACGGCGCATGTAATGTCCCAGAGGGTCACATGTCCCATTGGGACATTTCCAGGTGTACGCTCGGAGGCATGACGGCAACGAAGCCCTCCCGCACCGCCGAGGACCACATCGAGGACCGGCGGCAGCGCAGGGCGCGGCAGACCCGCGACGCGCTGGCCACCGCCGCCTGCGACCTGATCCTGGAGCGCGGGCCGGCGGCGACCACGGTGGAGGCGATCGCCGAGCGCGCGGACGTCACGCGCCGCACGTTCAGCCGGCACTTCGCCGGCAAGGAGGACGCGGCGCTCGACTTCGTCCGCCGGGACGGCGACCGGATCAACGCTCTGCTGCGGTCCCGCCCCGCCGACGAGCCGCCCCTGCTCGCCTACCGCAGGGCCGTGCGGGACTGGCTGGCCGACCGGGAGGACCCGGCCTGGCACGTGCGTCCGCGGATGCGCCGCCTGCTGGCCCTGGCCGACACCGAGCCCGAGCTGTTCGCCGCCTACCAGCGCATCCGGGTCGACGCCCAGGAGGAGTCGATCCGCATCGTCGCCGGCCGGCTCGGCAGCGACGACGCCCGGGACGTGCGCCCGGCCGCCGTCGTCGACGCCGCCGCCGGTGTCCTGATCGCCGCCCTGCGCCTGTGGGCGCGCGGCGACGAGCGGGACTCGGGAGCCGCAGACCTCGCCGCCCTCGTGGAGCGGGCCTACGACGCCCTGACCTCGGAGGCCGCGGCCGCGACCCCCGACAGCACCACCGAAGAGTGAGAACAGCACCATGAGCACCACCGGAACGACCCCCGTCACCACCGAGTACGCCGCCGAGTTCGCCGGGCGTACCGCCCTCGTCACCGGCGCCGCCTCCGGCATCGGCCTGGCCACCGCCCGCCGGCTCGGTGCCGGCGGCGCGAACGTCGTCGTCGCCGACTTCGACGCCGAGGGCGCCGGGAAGGCCGTCGCCGAGCTGACGGCGCGGGGCGTGCGCGCCGCCGCCGCCGAGCTGGACGTCACCCGCCCGGAGTCCGTCGAGGCGGCCGTCGCGTTCACCGTCGACGCCTACGGCGGACTGGACCTCGCCGTGAACAACGCCGGCATCGGCGGCCCCAGCGCCCCGACCGGCGAGTACGACGTCGACGCCTACCAGCGGGTCGTACGCACCAACCTCGACGGCGTCTTCTACTCGATGCGCTACGAGCTGCCCGCCATCCTGGCCGGCGGCCGGGGCGGCGCCGTCGTCAACGTCGCCTCCATCCTCGGCTCGGTCGGCTTCGCCGGCTCCCCCGCCTACGTCGCGGCCAAGCACGGCGTGGTCGGGCTGACCAAGGCGGCCGCCGCCGAGTACGCCGCCCGCGGCATCCGGGTCAACGCGGTCGGTCCGGGCTTCATCGACACCCCGCTGCTGAAGACCATGGACGAGGCCGCCCACAACGGCCTGGTCGCCCTGCACCCGGCCGGCCGCCTCGGGCGTTCCGAGGAGGTCGCCGAGCTGATCGCCTTCCTGCTGTCGGACCGCGCGTCCTTCGTCGCCGGCAGCTACCACCTGGTCGACGGCGCCTACACCGCCGTCTGACCGCAGGTCGTCCACCGGGGGGGGGACGAGAACAAAGGAGTTCGGTCATGAAGGCACTGCAGTACCGCACCATCGGGGCCCCGCCCGAGGTCGTCACCGTCCCCGATCCCGAGCCCGGCCCCGGCCAGGTGCTGCTGAAGGTGACCGCCGCCGGCGTCTGCCACTCCGACATCGCGGTGATGGGCTGGCCCGCCGAGGGCTTCCCGTACGAGCTGCCGCTCACCCTCGGCCACGAGGGCGTCGGCACCGTGGCCGCGCTGGGCGCCGGGGTGACCCGGATCGCCGAGGGCGACGCGGTCGCCGTGTACGGCCCCTGGGGCTGCGGCACCTGCGCCAAGTGCGCCGAGGGCAAGGAGAACTACTGCCTGCGCGCCGACGAACTGGGCATCCGCCCGCCGGGGCTCGGGCGTCCGGGTTCCATGGCCGAGTACCTGCTCGTCGACGACCCCCGGCACCTGGTCCCGCTGGACGGGCTCGACCCGGTCGCGGCGGTGCCGCTGACCGACGCCGGGCTGACGCCGTACCACGCGATCAAGCGGTCGCTGCCCAAGCTGGTCCCCGGCTCGACCGCCGTCGTCATCGGCACCGGCGGCCTCGGTCACGTCGCGATCCAGCTGCTGCGCGCGCTGACGTCCGCCCGGGTCGTCGCCCTGGACGTCAGCGAGGAGAAGCTGCGCCTCGCCCGTGCGGTGGGCGCGCACGGGGCGGTGCTGTCGGACGCGAAGGCCGCGGACGCGGTGCGCGAGATCACCGGCGGTCTCGGCGCCGAGGCGGTGTTCGACTTCGTCGGCGTGGCGTCCACCGTGAAGACCGCCGGGGCCGTCGCGGCCGTCGAGGGCGACGTCACGCTGGTCGGCATCGGCGGCGGCTCGCTGCCGGTCGGCTTCGGCATGCTGCCCTTCGAGGTGTCGGTCAACGCGCCGTACTGGGGCAGCCGCAGCGAACTGATCGAGGTGCTGAGCCTGGCGCGCTCCGGTGCCGTGTCGGTGTACACCGAGACGTACTCCCTGGACGACGCCCCGCTCGCCTACGAGCGGCTGCACGAGGGCAGGGTCGCCGGCCGCGCGGTGGTCCTGCCCCACGGCTGACCGCCGGACGGGCCCCAGGGGGCGCGACCGGTCCCCCGTTCCGGTCGTGCCCCCTGCCCGTCGAACCTACGTGGACGGCTCCGCGGTTGTGAATCGTGCCGATGCCCGCTGCCGGGCCCCCGAGGACTCACTCGTGCACAGGTGAGTCCGGATGGCCCGGTTTCG
This sequence comes from Streptomyces sp. NPDC093065, assembly GCF_044754585.1. Lineage (NCBI taxonomy): Bacteria > Bacillati > Actinomycetota > Actinomycetes > Kitasatosporales > Streptomycetaceae > Streptomyces > Streptomyces sp. NPDC093065. The sequence goes on from NZ_JBIVPJ010000004.1 coordinate 469,427, forward strand.
TCCCGTACAGAAGCGGCTGGTCGAGGTCGCCGGTCGCCAGGTGGGCCAGCACGACCTCGTACAGGTCGCTGCCGGCGGCGAGCAGCTCGCGTTCGAGTACGGGCTCGGCGCTGCGCACGTGCTCGCGGACGGTCTGCGCGTGCATGCCGAGCTTCTGTGCGGCGCGCTCGGCGTTGCCGCCGGCGGCGATCCAGGTGCGCAGGGTGCGCCGCAGGTCCCGGCCGTCCGGGTCCAGCCGGCCGAGCAGGTCGACGGCCCAGGTACGCAGCGCGGGCCCGGACAGCAGGCCGGTGAGCCGGGCGGTGCCCGCCCGGGTGCCGGCGCCCGGCGGGGGCTCGGCGAGGCCCACCTGGGCGTTCAGGGCCAGGTGGACGGCGGCCCGGACGGTCAGGTCGGCGAAGTCCGTGCGCAGCAGCGACTCGACCCGGTCCATTCGGGCGCGGACCGTGTTGCGGCTGACGCCGAGGACCTTCGCCGTGTTGACGGCGGTGAACTCCAGACCGAGCCGGGTGGTGGCGAGCAGTTCGGCACGCGTGTGGTGCGACAGGGTGTCGAGCGGGCTCAGCACGCCGGCCGTCCAGTCGTGCAGTTCCGCCGGGTCCATCAGCCGCTCGGGGCGGGTCCGCTCGGCGTACAGGGCCGCCTTCTCGGGATGGAACCGGGCCACGGCCAGGGCGCTGACGGCCTGTCCGTAGGCGGCCGCGGTACGGGCGAGGCCCTGCCGTGCGCTGCCGCCGAGGAAGACGCCGGGGCGGCGGCCGACGAGCGAGCGCAGCTCCCGCCCGGCGGTGTCGCGCGGCGCGAGGACGATCACGTGTCCGTCCACCGCCGGGCACCGCACGACCAGCGCCCGTTCCCCCGTCGCCGACACGCACTCCTCGGCGAGGCGGTCCCGTTCGGCGGGGCTGCTCTCCACGACGTACACGCAGGCCGTGTCGGTGTCGAGGAGGCCGGGCCAGAGTCCGGCGGCCACGCGGCGGGCGGAGACCGTGTCCTCCACCATCAGCAGTTGCAGGATGGCCAGGCGCAGGTCGGAGGTGGCCCGCCGCAGCCGGTGCCCGGCCGCGGTCGATTCGTGGCCGGCCAGCAGCAGCTGCACCACCTGCGCGGTGTGCGTGACGATCTCGGAGACGCGCCGGTCGAACGGCCCCTCGCGGGCCACCGCGAGGACGGCGGCCCGCGCCGGGCGGGACCGCTCCACCCGGACGAGCCGCAGATGGCGGCCCCGGTCCTCCAGTGCGGCCGACGCGATCCGGCCGGAGGTGACGTCGGCGACCAGGCCCTCGTCCAGCGGCACACGGGTGCCGGCCAGCAGCCGGCCGGTGCCGTCCTGCAGCGACACGGCCGCGTGCGCGGTGCCGGCGAGCCAGGCCACGAGCCGGTTCAGGTCGCGTCCGGCCGGCCGCAGGTGCTCGAGCAGCTCCCGCGCCCATTCCGCATGCTCACCGGCTCCGGATGCCCGCTGCCGTTCCGCGTCCTGTCGGCCCGCCACGTCGGCCTTCTCCTCGTCTCGTCTCGTCCCCGGCCCAGGTCGGGGACGTTACCTCATGGCGCTGTGCCCGGGCCCCTTCGCGGACTCGGCGGCGGGACCCGCCGGGCGGGTCGGCCGCGGCGGCCGGACGGGCATAAGCTCGGTGAATGGCGAAGTACTTCGACGTGCACCCCGACAACCCCCAGCCGCGCAGCATCGCCCAGGTCGCCGACAGCGTCCGCTCCGGCGCGCTGATCGCGTACCCGACGGACTCCTGCTACGCGCTGGGCTGCCGGCTGGGCAGCCGCGACGGGATCGACCGCATCCGGTCGATCCGCCGACTGGACAGCCGGCACCACTTCACGCTGGTCTGCCAGGACTTCGCGCAGCTCGGCCAGTTCGTGCAGATCGACAACGACGTGTTCCGGGCGATCAAGGCCTCGACCCCCGGCAGTTACACCTTCATCCTGCCCGCGACCAGGGAGGTGCCCCGGATGCTCCAGCATCCGAAGAAGAAGACCGTGGGCGTGCGCATCCCCGACCACGTCGTCACCCAGGCTCTGCTCGCCGAACTCGGTGAACCGCTGCTGTCCAGCACGCTGTTGCTGCCCGACGAGGAGGAGCCGATGACGCAGGGCTGGGAGATCAAGGACCGGCTCGACCACGTGCTGGACGCGGTCGTCGACTCCGGGGACTGCGGCACCGAGCCGACCACGGTCGTCGACTTCTCCGACGGCGAGGCGGAGATCGTACGGCGGGGCGCGGGCGACACGGCCCGGTTCGAGTAGCGGGCCGTCCACGGGACAACCGACATTCCGACAGAAGGGAACGACCCCGCGATGACCGCAGTGCAGGGCACCGACACCGGCATTCCCACCGGCGACGGCACCGCCGACGCCTTTCTGACCCACCCGGACGACGGGAGGCCGCATCCCGCGGTCCTGCTGTACATGGACGGCTTCGGTCTGCGCCCGTCCCTGCGCGCCATGGCGGACCGGCTGGCCGCTGCCGGGTACACCGTCGCGGTGCCCAACGTCCTGTACCGGGAGGGGCGGGCACCGGTCGTGGAACTGCCCGAGTTCATCGACCAGGCGTCGCGGCCGAGGATCTTCGAGCGCCTCGGGCCGATGATGCGGTCGCTCACGCCCGAACAGGTGGAGCGGGACGCCGACGCGTATCTGCGGTGGCTGGCCGGCCGTCCGGAGGCGGCCGACGGACCGGTCGCGGTGGTCGGTTACTGCATGGGCGCCGCCCTCGCCCTGCGTACCGCCGGTGCCTATCCCGAGCGGGTCGCGGCGACGGCCGGCTTCCACGGCGGGAACCTGGCGACCGAGGCGCCGGACAGCCCGCACCGGGTGGCCGGACGCCTCACCGGTGAGGTGTACTTCGCCCACGCCGACGACGACCCGGGTATGCCCGCGGAGCAACAGGAGCGCCTGGAGGCGGCCCTGACCGCGGCGGGCGTGCCCCATCGCTGCGAGGTCTACGCGGGCGCGCACCACGGCTACACCCAGGCCGACACCTCCGCGTACGACGAGAAGGCCGCGGAACGCCACTGGGACGCGCTGTTCGACCTCCTGAAGCGGACCTTCTGACCCGGACGTCCGAAACGGCCCGCCCTGCACCGGACTCGGCGGGCCCGCCCCCGTCCGGCCCCCGGACCGGGCGTTGTTACCGTGCCCGGGTGTCCAACTCCTCACGTGATTCCGCCGAAGGCGCCGGCTGGGGCTCCGCCGAGCCCGGCGCCTACCGGGCGCTGATGCCGCAGCGCACCGAGAAGCTGTCCTGGCTGGACCCGAGAACGCTGTGGGCCGCCCGCAACGGCGTGCTGGCCTCCTGGTTCGGGGACCCCACGGGCCGCACCCGCTCCCGCTGGGTGGCGCAGCGGGCGGCGGCCGGGGCACCGGCCGACAAGGTGATCCGGCGGGACGATCCCGACCGGTTCTCCTTCCTGGTCATCGGTGACACGGGCGAGGGCGACGACCCCCAGTACGCCGTCGTGCCCGGGCTGTTGAAGGCGGGCGGTGACACTCGGTTCGCGGTCCTCGCCAGCGATGTGATCTACCCGGTGGGCAGCGCCGACGACTACGGCACCAAGTTCTTCCGCCCCTACGGCGACTACCGGGCTCCCATATACGCGATACCGGGCAACCACGACTGGTACGAGGACCTCGGCGGCTTCATGCGCGTCTTCTGCGACGACGCCCCGCCCCTGCCGCCGGTGCCCGCGCCACGCCCGTTCTCCCCCGCACGGCTGCGGTCCCTGCTGTGGCACCGGCCGCGCCCGGACGACGGCCGGCACCTGGACGAGGCGCGCAAACTGCGTCCGTCCCCCGCCCAGCAGGCCGTCCAGCCGGGGCCGTACTGGGCCGTCGACGCCGGTCCGGTGCGGATCGTCGGCATCGACACGGGGCTGCTGGGCACGATCGACGCGGAGCAGGGCGCCTGGCTGCGCGAGGTGTCGGCGGGCGACCGGCCGAAGATCCTCGTCACCGGCTCGCCCCTGTACGTGGACGGCGAGCACCACCCGTGCTCCATCGAGGGGGGCGGCACGGTCGACGACATCGTGCGCGATCCCGATCACCACTACGTCGCCGCGATCGGCGGCGACATCCACAACTACCAGCGCTACCCGGTCGACGTGGACGGCCGTACCGTCCAGTACGTGGTGGCGGGCGGCGGCGGTGCGTTCATGCACGCCACCCACACCATCCCGCGCGTCTCGGTGGCCGGCGTCACCGAGGACGACTTCCGTTCCTATCCGCTGCGCGGCGACTCGCTCGCCTTCTACAGCGCCCTGTACGGCCGCCGGCTCCGGCTGCGCCGCTTCTTCACCCTGACGGAGGCCGAGGCCACGGCCGTGATCGCCGAGCGCCTCGGCATCCGCACCGGCCGCGCCCCCGGCAGCGGCGCGCGGGTCACCCGGCGCACCCGGCTGGTCGCCGGGCTGCTCGGCACGGCACGGCGGCCCGAGCGCCGCAAGCGGTTCCGGCTCCCCGTGCGCAAGATCTACACGCAGTTGTTCTCACCGGGTTCGGCGACGTACAGCCCGCCCTTCTTCAAGTGCTTCCTGCGTCTGGACGTGACGCCGGAGGCGGTCCGGTTGCGCTGTTACGCCGCCACCGGCAACCGGGCCCAGGAGGTGGACCCGCCGGTCGAGGACGAGGTGACGATCCCGCTCGTGTGACCGGCGCCCGGCCCGTCGCCGGGGGCCGTCTCACCAGTGGCCCGCCTCGCTCCCCACGACCGGCTCCGACGGGGTGCCGTCGACGCCCACCGGTACGTCGCCGGTGAGCATCACCCGGTGCATGGTGCGGGGGTGGTCGAGGTGGGCGTTGTCGCCGGGCGCGAGGTGGATGGTGGCGCGGTTGTCCCAGAAGGCGACGCTGCCCGGCTCCCAGCGCAGACGGACGGTGTACTCGGGGCGGGTGGCCTGCTCGACGAGGAGTTCGAGGATCGCGGCGCTCTCGGGGCGGGAGAGCCCGGTGATCTGTTCGACGTAGTAGCCGTTGACGAACAGCACCCGCTCCCCCGTCTCCGGGTGCACGCGGACCAGCGGGTGCACGGTCGCGGTCTGGTGGTCGAGGAGGTGCCGGAGGTAGGCGTCGTCGCCGGTCCGGGACTGGTAGCCGACGCCGAGGCGGTGTTCGGCGCGCAGGGTGTCGGCGAAGGCGCGCAGGGGCGCGGACAGTCCGGCGTAGGCGGCGGCGAGGTTGGACCAGGTGGTGTCGCCGCCGTACGGCGGGACGGTCTCGGCGCGCAGGATCGTGAAGGCCGGCGGGTCGACGCGGGCGCCGTGGTCGCAGTGCCAGCCGCGAAGCAGCGTGTGGCGCCGGCGCCGCAGCCACTCGTCGTGCTCCATCCCGAACCGCCCGCCCAGCTCCAGCCGGTCGGCGGTCGTCTCGATCTCCGGGAAGCCGGCCGGGGACGCCTTGCCGCGCCTGGGCAGGACGACCGGCTCGCCGAAGAGGCGGGCGAACGCGACGTGGCCCGCGTGGTCGAGGTGCTGGTCGCGGAAGAAGACCACCTTCCAGCGCAGTACGGCCGCCCGCACCGCCGCGACCTGTGCGGCGTCGAGGCCCGCCGCCAGTTCGACGCCGCGGATCTCCGCGCCGATGTGCCCGGCGGCCGGACGCACCTCGATTCCGGCGGTCCCGGTGGTCGCCGTGCGTTGTGCCGTCGCCGCGTCCGTTGCCGTGTCCGTTGCCCTGTCGGTCGTCATGCCCCGATCGTGGCAGACGTCGTTCCGCGCCGTCCGGTTGATCACCCGTCCTCGCGTGGGCGAGGCTGGACCGGACGGCACACGCCGCGCACAGTCGAGGGAAGGTCCCACAGTGATCAGCATCCCCGCGTACACGCTCAACGACGGCACCACGCTCCCCGCCCTGGGCCTGGGTACCTGGCCGATGAAGGACGACGAGGCCGAGCGGGCGGTCCGCACCGCCCTGGAGACGGGCTACCGCCTGATCGACACGGCGACGAACTACCGCAACGAGATCGGCGTCGGACGCGGGGTCGCCGCCGCCGGTCTCCCCCGCGGGGAGATCGTCGTGACGACCAAGCTGCCCGGCCGGCACCACGGCTACGAGGAGACGCTGGCCTCGTTCGAGGAGTCCCGCGCCCGTCTCGGTCTGGAGTACGTGGACCTGTACCTGATCCACTGGCCGCTGCCGCGCGTGGACAAGTACGTCGACTCCTGGAAGGCCATGGTCAAGCTGCGCGAGGACGGCCTCGTGCGGTCGGTCGGCGTCTCCAACTTCACGCCGGAGCACATCGAGCGGCTGGAGAAGGAGACGGGCGTTCTGCCGTCCGTCAACCAGATCGAGCTGCATCCCCTCTTCCCCCAGGACGAGCTGCGCGCGTACCACGAGCGCAAGGGCATCCGCACCGAGAGCTGGAGCCCGCTGGGCCGGGGCAGCGACCTGCTGGACGACCCCGCCGTCGCCGCGGTCGCCGAGGCGCACGGGGTGACGCCCGCCCAGGCGGTCCTGCGCTGGCACACCCAGCTGGGCGCGGTGCCGATCCCGAAGTCCGCCGACCCGGCGCGCCAGCGGGCGAACCTGGACGTCTTCGGCTTCGAACTGGACGCCGAACAGATGCGCGCGGTGGCGGACCGCGCCCACCGGCGGATCGGCGGCGACCCGGAGGTGCACGAGGAGTTCTGAGCGGGGTACCCGGCGCGGGTCGGGAGGTCTCCCGGGAAGGAGCGTCAGGTGGACGGCGACGGGCTGCGGGAATACCACGGCAGACGGGACTTCGGCCGGACCGGTGAGCCCGCGGGAGACGGGCCGCCCGGCGAGGGCGGCCGGCCCCGCTTCGTCGTGCAGATCCACGACGCGAGCACCCTGCACTTCGACTTCCGGTTGCAGGTGGCGGACGTGCTCAAGTCCTGGTCGGTGCCGAAGGGACCGTCGGCGGATCCGAGCGACAAGCGGCTCGCGGTGCCGACGGAGGACCATCCGCTGGAGTACGAGGAGTTCGAGGGTGTGATCCCCGCGGGCGAGTACGGGGGCGGCACGGTCATCGTCTGGGACCACGGCACCTACGAGCCGCTCAGTCACGACCGGCGGGGACGGCCTGTCGACTTCGCCGAGTCGCTGGCGCGCGGGCACGCCCGGTTCCGGCTGCACGGCGCGAAGCTGCGCGGCGAGTACGCGCTGACCCGGTTCCGCGGCGGCCCGGACCGCGACGCCGGTGAGGACGCGGCGTGGCTGCTGGTGAAGACGGCCGGCGGCGGGCACGGGCACGGCACCCCCGATCCCCGGCGGGCCCGTTCCGCACGCACCGGTCGCACGCTGGCGCGGGTGGCCGCCGAGGACGGCGAGGGGTAGGGACCGCGCGGGACGCTCACTCGGCGGGCAGCGGCTGTTCGGCCCAGATGGTCTTGCCGGTGTCCGTCTGGCGGCTGCCCCAGCGCTGGGTGAGCTGGGCGACCAGGAGCAGGCCCCGGCCGCCCTCGTCGTAGGCGTGGGCGCGGCGCAGGTGGGGCGAGGTGGAGCTGGCGTCGGAGACCTCGCAGATGAGGGCGGTGTGGCGGATGAGGCGCAGCTGGATGGGGGGCTCGCCGTAGCGGATGGCGTTGGTGACGAGTTCGCTGACGACGAGTTCGGTCACGAAGGCCGTGTCGTCCAGTCCCCACGCCGTCAGCTGTTCGCCGACGGACCGCCTGGTGGCCGCCACTCCGGCGGGGTCGGGGGTGACGTCCCAGGTGCGCACCCGGTCCTCGCCCAGTGCACGGGTGCGGGCCAGCAGTAGCGCGACGTCGTCGCCGGGCTCCTCGGGCAGTACGGCCTTGAGCACGCCGTCGCACAGCGCCTCGAGCGAGTTCGCGGGCGCGGCGAGCGCCTGGCACAGTTCCGCGGTGGCGTGGTCGACGTCGCGGTCGCGGTCCTCGACCAGTCCGTCGGTGTAGAGGGCGACGACGGAGCCCTCGGGCAGTTCCAGCTCCGTCGCCTCGAACGGCAGTCCGCCCACGCCGAGCGGCGGCCCGGCGGTCATGGTGACGGTCCGGGTGGTGCCGTCGGGCAGGAGGAGGGCGGGTGCGGGGTGGCCGGCGGCCGCCAGGGCCAGGCGCCGGGACACGGGGTCGTACACGGCGTAGAGGCAGGTGGCGCCCAGTTCCGCGATCTCCGAGCCGGCGCCGTCGTGCGTGCCGACGGCCGCGAGGTGGGTGACGAGGTCGTCGAGGTGGGTGAGGAGCTCGTCGGGGGGCAGGTCGACGTCGGCGAGGGTGCGCACGGCCGTGCACAGCCGGCCCATGGTCGCCGTGGACGGGATGCCGTGGCCCACGACGTCCCCGACGACGAGGCCGACGCGGGTGCCGGAGAGCGGGATCACGTCGAACCAGTCGCCGCCGATGCCCGCCGCGGAGGCGGAGGGGAGGTAGCGGTGGGCCACCTCGACCGCGGCCTGTCCGGGCAGGTCCCTGGGGAGCAGGCTGCGCTGGATGGCCAGGGCGGTGGAGCGCTCGCGCGCGAAGCGGCGGGCGTTGTCGATGGAGACGGCGGCCCGGCCGGCCAGTTCCTCGGCCAGAACGGCGTCCTCGGTGGCGTACGGCTCCCGGGGCGCGGTCCGGGCGGCCAGGGCGACCCCCAGGGTGGTGCCGCGGGCCCGCAGGGGCACGGCCAGGACCGAGCAGACGGCTTCGCGGAAGGGGCGGTTGTGCGGGGCCTCGGCCTCTCGAGTGCGCATCCACCGGTCGAACTCGGGGTCGCCGGGTCCGCTCAGGACGACGCGGCCCTCCCGTATCGCGCGCGCGGGTGGACTGTCGGACGGGTGGACCTCGTGCCCGCCGAGGTGCACGGCGGGGGTGGGGAAGCCCTCGGTGGCGGCGGCGTGGGCGACCCGGCGCAGTTCGGCGTGCCCCGGCGGCGTCGCGAGGGGTTCGTCGGTGCCGAGGACCCAGCCGAGCAGGTCGACGCCGGCGAAGCCCGCGAACCGCGGCACGAGCAGGTGGACCAGTTCCTCGGCGGTGCGGACGACGTCGAGGGTGGTGCCGACCGTGCCGGCCGCGTTCAGCAGGGCCAGCCGCTCGCGGGCCCGGTGCTGTTCCGTGCTCTCCAGCGCGGCCATGGCGACGGCGGCGAGCGCGCCGGACGCGTCGTGGACCGGCCAGATCTCCACGGTCCAGGCGTGCATCCGGGCGCCGGCCGGCGCGGGCGAGTAGCTCTCGTACTGGACACGCCGTCCGGTGTCCGCGACGACCCGCACGTGGTGCAGGAAGGACCGGGCGTCGCCGTCGAAGTCCGCCAGCGTGTCGGACAGGCGCCGGCCGATCAGTTCGTCGGCGGACCGGCCCATCATCCGGCACGTGGTCTCGTTGACGTGCACGAAGCGCAGGCCGGGGTCGAGGACGGACACCGACAGGGAGGCCTGCTGCACCGCGTCGTCGATCAGGGCGGGCGCCGGGCCGCCGGACGGGCCGGCGGTCACCGCGCAGCCGTCCGCCTCGCCGTCGGCGCCCAGCAGCGCGCAGGCCCGCAGCCGCAGGCTCACCGGGCGGCCGTCGCGGTGGCGGATCACCGCGGTGCCGGACCGGGCGGTGCCGGCCGGAAGGCTGCCGGACAGGAGGCCGGGGGGCGCGTCCCGCACGAGCAGGTCCCGCGCGGGACGCCCCACGACCGCCTCGGCCGGGTACCCGGTGAGCCGGCGCGCGCCGTCGCTCCACCCGGTCACCAGTCCGCGGGCGTCGACGATCATCGTGGCGGAGGAGTCCTCCATGCCGTCCAGGATCATCCCAGGACGATGCGGTATCAACCGGGGCGGGGCGCGGGCGGCCCCGTCACTCCCGGTGGGCGCGCAGGGCGGCGAGGGCGCGGTCGGCGTGCGTGTTCATCCGCAGTTCGCTGCGGACGACCTCCAGCAGGGTGCGGTCCCGTCCGACGACGAAGGTGACCCGTTTGGTGGGGGCGAGGCTGAACCCCCGCTTCACTCCGAACCGCTCCCGGACCGCGCCGTCGGCGTCGGACAGCAGCGGCATGCCCAGGGTGTGGCGCCCGGCGAACTCCTGCTGCCGTTCGACGGGGTCGCCGCTGACGCCGACGGGCCGGGCGCCGACCGCGGCGAACTCGGCGGCGAGGTCGCGGAAGTGGCAGGCCTCCGCGGTGCAGCCGGTGGTCAGGGCGGCCGGGTAGAAGAAGAGGACGACGGGACCGTCGGCGAGCAGTTCGGACAGGCGGCGCGGGGTGCCGGTCTCGTCCGGCAGGGTGAAGTCCTCGACGGTGTCGCCGACGGCGGGGAGTGCGCTCACGACCGGCCCCCGCTGCTCCGGGCGACGCCGCGGGCCCACAGCACGAGCGGCGCCTGCACGGGCAGCCGTCCGAGGGCGGCGGCCTTCTGCGGGGTGGGGCGGTGGCGCCAGTCCCAGGCCATCTTGACGTTGGCGGGGAACACCCCGACGAAGAAGGCGGTGGCGGTGAGCGCGGCGGCCCTGCGGGTGCGCGGCAGGGCGAGTCCGGCGGCCAGCGCGAGTTCGGCGACGCCACTGGCGTACGTCCACGCCCGGGGCTCGCCCGGCAGGGAGCGCGGGACGATCGCGTCGAAGGTGCGGGGCTGGGCGAAATGGGCGACGCCCGCGGTGGCCAGCAGGCCGGCGAGCAGCAGTGGTGAGCGTTCGGACCGTGACACGGTTCCTCCTCGTGGGGGCCTGCCGCGCGATATTACTCGACGGTAAGGATTGGGTGGCGTCCGGTTCACGCCCGGCGGCTGTGGGTGCCGGGCGTGCAGCCGAACGCACGGCGGAAGACCTCGATGAAGGCGCTGGCGGAGGACCAGCCGCAGCGGTGGGCGACGGCGGTGACGGGCAGGTCCTCGGCGAGCATGCGCAGGGCGTGGTAGAGGCGCGACTGGGTGCGCCACTGGGGGAAGGTCATGCCGAACTCGCGGCGGAAGAGCCGGCTGAGGGTGCGTTCCGAGGTGCCGGTGGCGGCGCCGAGGCCGGCGAGGCTCCGGGTGTCCGCGGGGTCGGCGTGCACGAGCGCGCAGACCGCGGCCAGCCGGGGGTCGGTGGCGGTGGGCAGGCTCATCGGCTGCTGCGGCGAGGTGCGCAGCCGGTCGCACAGTACGGCCAGGAGTCGGCCCCGTTCCGGTCCCGTGTCCCCGGGGTCGTGGGTGTAGGCGACGATCAGCTCGCGCAGCAGCGGGCCGACGGACAGGACGGCCGGGGTGTCCAGGCCGAGCGGGTTGGTGTCGGCGGGGAGGCCGACGAGGTGCAGGTCGAGGCGGCCGTGGGCGCGGTGGGCGTGCACGGTGCCGGCCGGGATCCAGATGGCCCGCGTCCCCGGCGCGAACCAGGTGCCGGCCTCGGTGGTGACGGCCACGACCCCGGATCCGGCGTGGACGATCTGGTGCTCGTCGTGCCGGTGCGCGTCGATCTCCTGCCCGGCGAGCAGCAGCTGGGCACGGGTCGGGGCCGCGGGGGTGTGGCGGGCCCGCACCGCCCTGGTACGGGCTCCGGGACCGGCGGCACCGGCCGACGCGTCGTCGTTCTGGCGGATGTACGGCACAAGTCGGCAGGATATCGAAAGCGGGCCAACGCCGGTGGAGGCGACGATCGACGGGTGACCCTCACACGCAACCGGCCCATCGCCCTGCTGTCCTTCGGCCACGCCTGTGTCGACGTCTACCAGGGCACGGTGGCCGCCCTGGTGCCGTACTTCGTCGCCGAGCGGGCCTACGACTACGCCGCCGCCTCGGGTGTCGTCCTCGCCGCCTCGCTGCTGTCGTCGCTGGTGCAGCCGCTGTTCGGGGCGCTCACCGACCGCCGGGCGCTGCCGTGGCTGCTGCCGCTGAGCACGCTGACCGCCGGGGCGGGCGTCGCCCTCGGCGGCCTCGCCGGCTCCTACCCGCTCACCCTTGCCGCCGTCGCGGCGGGCGGTGTCGGGGTCGCCGCGTACCACCCGGAGGCGGCGAGGGCGGCGCGGGCGGCGGCTGGGAGCAGTCATACGGCGATGGGCTGGTTCTCCCTGGGCGGCAACGTCGGCTTCGCGCTGGCGCCGCCGCTGGTGTGGGCCGTCGTCGGCAGCGGGGGTCTCGATGCGTCCGGCCTGCTGGTGCTGCCCGCGGTGGTGGGGGCCGTGCTGTGCGGGGTGGCGGTGCGTTCGGCCGGGGCGGTCCGCGCGGCGGGCGGCCGTACGGCGGTGGCGCACGGCAGGGACGACTGGGCGTCGTTCCTGCGGCTCACCGGCGCCGTCGTGTGCCGTTCGGTCGTCTTCGTCGGGCTGAGCACTTTCGTGTCGCTGTACGTCAGGGAACGGGTGGGCGGCGGGAACGCGGCGGGGACGGCGGCGCTGTTCGTGCTCTACCTGGGCGGCGCGGTGGGCACCGTGACCGGGGGCCGGCTCGCCGACCGGCACGGACGGCTGAAGGTGGTGCGGCGGTCGTACGTGCTGACGGTCCTCGCGGTGGCCGGGGTCGTCCTCGTGCCGGGTCCCGCGGTGTACCTGTTCGTCGCCCTGACGTCGGCGGGGCTGTACGTGCCGTTCTCCCTGCACATCACGCTGGGCCAGGACTATCTCCCGCGCCGGGTGGGCACGGCGAGCGGGGTCACGCTGGGGCTGGCCGTGAGCATCGGCGGCCTGGCCGCCCCGGTGCTCGGCGCGCTGGCCGACGCGACCTCGCTGCGGGCGGCGCTGCTGCCGCTGGTGGCGTTGCCCGCCGTGGGCCGGCTCCTCCTCTCCGGCCTGCGCGAACCGGCCACGGCCGCCCCGTCACCGCCCGCCGCCGCCCCCCGACCGACGCGCGACGCCGACGCACGGTGAGCCACCCAGCAGCACCGCTCGGACCGCCCGCCGGGAAACACTCCCCCGCTCCCGCACGACCCGACCACGACCCCGGGCCCAGACCCGGCCCAGCACCGATCCGGGCCCCGCCGGTCGCCCGACCCCGACCGGCGCACGCCCCTGGCCGACGCCCGACACCGACGCGCGGCGAGCCGCCCAGCAGCGCCGCTCGGACCGCCCCGCACGGGCGAAAACCCGAAGACACTCCCCCGCGCTCGCGTGGCCCGGCCACGACTCGTGCCCCGGTCCCGGCCCCGAAGCCCCGGGCCCAGGTCCGGCCCCGCGCGTTGCCCGACCCCGACCGGCGCGTGCCCCCGAGGCGCGGTGAGCCGCCCGGCAGCGCCGCTCGGACCGTCTCCCACGGGCAGAGCCGGAAAGCACTCCCCCGCTCGCGCGGTGGGGGCGGTGCCGCCGGTGGCCCGCCGCTCCTCGGGCCGGTAGCAGAGGGGCCCGGCTCCTCCTCGTCCGGGCAGACCCGGGGTGGTCCGCGGTGTGGCAGCGGCGTCGTGCCGGTGACGCGGGGGCCGCCGCGCGACAGGACGCGGCCGATGGCCTTGGTCGCATCACCCCGCGATCGCCCCGGTGCGGTCCGTCCCGCGGGGCCTCCCGGACCGCCCACCGCCCGCCCTCACAGCCGGGAATCCCGGCGCTCCCCGCGCAGCAGCCAGGCGAGGTAGGCACCGCCCGCCACTCCGGTCACCACGCCCACCGGCAGCAGGGCGGATCCGGTCAGCCGCTGCGTGGCCAGGTCGGCGGCGGTCACCAGGAACGCGCCCGTCCACCCGGCGGACAGGATCCCCGGTCCCGCGGCACGGGTGACACGGCGAGCCAGCTGCGGGGCCGCCATCGCCACGAACGGGATGGGGCCCGCCGCCGCCACGGCCATCGCGGTCAGTCCCGTACCCGCGCTCAGCAGGACGAGACGGCTGCGCTCCGGCGGGACACCGAGCGCGGCCGCCGTGTCGTCGCCCATCTCCAGCATGGTCAGCCGCCGCCCGTGCACCAGGACGACCGGGACGAGCGCGACCAGGCCGAGGGCCGCGATCCGCACGTCGGCCCAGTCGCGGGCGTTGAGCGAGCCGATCATCCAGCTCGCGGCCTGCGCCGCCTTGCCGATGTCGGCGCGCACGTACAGGAAGCCGGTCGCCGAGCCGAGCACGGCGGAGGCGCCGATGCCGACCAGGACCAGCCGGTAGCCGTGCACGCCCCGCTTCCACGCGAGCAGGTACACGGCCACCGCGGTGGCCAGGCCGCCGCAGACCGCGCCGAGCGCCGTCTGTGCGGCGCCGGCGTCGAGAAGGATGATCGCGACGAGGGCGCCGGCGGAGGCGCCGTTGCCGAAGCCGATGATGTCGGGGCTGCCGAGCGGATTGCGGGTCAGCGACTGGAACACCGCGCCGGCCGTGCCCATGCCGAAGCCGACCAGTCCGGCCACCAGCGCCCTTGGCAGCCTCAGGTCGAGCACCACGAAACCGGCACCCGGTGGACCGTCGCCGGCCAGGGTGCGCAGCACCTCGGGCGGGGAGAGGTCGTAGGTCCCGGTGCCGATGGCCAGCACCATGGCGCACGCCGTGAGCGCGCCGAGCACCACGCAGACCAGCAGGGCCCGGGTGTCGTAGCGCAGCGACCAGCGCCCGGTGCGCAGGAGTCCGGGTCGCGGGCCGGTCCGGGGCCGTCCGCCCGCGCGGGCCGGCGCGGTGTCGTCCTCCACGAGGCTCACAGCTGGGCCACCTTCCGCTGCCGGACGAGGTGGATGAACAGGATGCCGCCGAGGAAGGCGGTGACGATGCCCACCTCGATCTCGGACGGCGCCACCACGATCCGTCCGACCACGTCGGAGACGAGCAGCAGCACCGGCGCGTACAGGGCGCAGTAGGGAAACGTCCAGCGGGGGTCGGGTCCGCAGAAGGCGCGGGCGGCGTGCGGGATCATCAGGCCGACGAAGCCGATCGGCCCGCACACGGCGGTGGCGCCGCCGCACAACAGGGTGATGGCGACGACGGACAGCACCCGCACGCGCCGCACCCGGGTGCCCAGCGCGAGCGCGTGGTCCTCGCCGAGGGCGAGCGCGCCGAGCGGCCGGGCGAGCGCGAGGGCCAGCAGCGCGCCGGCCAAGAGCAGCGGCGCCACGGTGAGCAGCAGGGACACGTCGCGCTTGGCGAGGGTGCCGACCGACCAGTACCGCATCTCGTCGAGGGTGCTCAGATGCCACAGCGAGAGGCCGTTGACGTAGCCGAACAGGGCGGCGTTGACGGCGGTTCCGGCCAGCGCGAGCCGGACCGGGGTGGCCCACCGGCCGCCGCCGAGGGCGTGCACGGCGGTGGCGGCGAGGGCCGCTCCGGCCAGGGCGAACCACAGGTACCCGGTGAACGAGGTTATGCCGAGGACGCCGATCGCGGTGACCACGGCGGCGGACGCGCCCGCGTTGACACCGAGCAGTCCGGGATCGGCGAGCGGATTGCGCGTCAGGGTCTGCATGACGGCGCCGCCGAGACCGAGGGCCGTGCCGACGGCCGCGCCGACGAGGGTGCGGGGCAGCCTCAAGTCCCGCACGATCGCGTCGTTCTCCGTGCCCGAGGGGGTGAACAGGGCCGACCAGACCTGGTCGAGGGGGATCTGCTTGGTCCCCACGGCCAGGGAGAGGGCGGCGGCCGCCACCAGCACGACGACGCCGAGCAACAGGCCCGCCGCACGCACGGAACTCCTGGACCGGGCCTTCTTCGCGCCGGGCGCGAGGCCGGCCGGGGCGGGAGCGGTCGTGGCGTTCATGAGGCCGCCGACCGCGGCGCCCGACGACGAACGGCCGGCGCCGGGTTGGCCGGTCGTGGTGCACACATTCCGAAGGACATGTGCTTAGCTTAGGCTAACCTAACTTTAGCTGTTGACGATTTCGTCGGCGGCTGTTGGGTCCTGCCCGCCCTCTGCCCAGCGGTTCACGGAGAACGCCGATGACCACGCTCCCCCGCCCCACCTCCCGCGGTGCCGCCGCGCCGGACGTCCGCCCGGTCCGGATCACGGGCCCGCGCGTCGCACGCCTGCTGGAGGAGACCCAGGGTGCGGACGAGGCCCGGCGGACGGCGCTGGCCGCCGCGTTCTGGACCGAGACGGAACGTCTGGGCACCCCGCTGATCGAGGAGATCGAGGGCGAACCGGACCACCGGGCGGTCACGTTCCTGTGGCGGGGACACCGCGCCACGCGCCTGGTCCTGCTGTTCGGCAACCGCATCACCGACCGCGACCGGCTGGCCGGTTCGCTGCTGGAGCGGGTGCCCGGCACGGACGTGTGGCATCTGGGCCTGCGGCTGCGCGCCGACCACCGCGGCTCCTACCGGCTGGCCGCCGAATCCTCGCTCAGGGAGGCCCCCTCCGACCCGGTCGCCCTCCAGCAGCAGCTGCGCTCGCTGTCCGCGCACGCCGCGGTCGACCCGCTCAACCACCGTACGGTGGTCACCCGTTGGCAGCCGGCCGACAGCTCGGTCTTCTCCCTGCCCGACGCCCCCTCCGAGCCCTGGGCCGGCCGCCGGGGCGCCGTGCCGGCCGGGCGGGTGGAGCGCCACCGGGTGCCGGGCACGGAGCCCGTCGGCGACCGCGACACCTGGGTCTATCTGCCGCCGGGGCACGACCACACCGCCGACGCACCGCTGCCGGTCGCGGTGGTGTGCGACGGCGACATGTGGTTCGGGCGGCTCGGTCTCGGCCACACGCTGGACGCACTGATCGCCGACGGCGCGCTGCCGCCCCTCGTGGTGGTCGCGCCGGACGCCGTGGACCGGCACACCCGGTGGCGCGACCTCGGCTGCCGGGAGCCGTTCGTCGCCTTCCTGGCGGACGAGTTGCTGCCCTGGGCGGCCGGGCGCTGGCCGCTGACCACCGACCCGCGCCGGACCGTGGTCACCGGTCAGAGCCTCGGCGGCATGACCGCGCTCTACGCCGGCCTCCTGCGCCCGGACCGCTTCGCCAATGTGCTCGCCCAGTCCCCCTCGCTGTGGTGGCGCCCCGGCCTGCCGCCCGCAGGCGCGGTCAAACCCCCGGTGTACGGGACGCCCTGGCTCGTCGGCCGCTTCACCTCCGGCTCCGCCGAGCCCCTGACCGTACACCTGGACGTCGGGCTGCACGAGGGCTCCATGGTCGACCATGCCCTCGCCCTCCGCGACGCCCTGCACACGACGGGCCACCGCGTCAGCTACGACGCGTACAACGGCGGCCACGACTACGTCTGTTGGCACGGTGCCCTCGCCACCGGTCTGGTGCGTCTGCTGGAAACGGACACCGCGCCCGCCCTGTGAACCACTCAACTCCCCGTCCATTCACCTCTTCTCGCGCCAAGGAGTCCTCTTCCCATGTCGTTCGTACACCCCTCCCGCAGATCCCTCGTGCCGTCCGTCGCCGCCGTCGCGGCGGGAGCCCTGCTCCTTACCGGCTGCGGCGACGACGGCGGCGACGACGCGGGCGGCCAGAACGCGAGCACACGGCAGATCACGGACGCGACGGGCCGCGCGGTCGACGTGCCGACCGAGCCGAAGAAGGTCGTCACCCTGAGCGAGCCCACCCTCGACGCCGCCCTGGCGCTCGGCGTCGAGCCGGTCGGCGCGACCGCGGGACGCGGACAGCAGGGCGTCTCCGCCTATCTGGCCGACAAGGCGGACAAGGTGCAGGTCGTCGCCACGGTCGCCGAGGCCGACATGGAGAAGCTGGCCGCGCTGCAACCCGACCTGATCCTGCTCGACGAGACCACGGCGGTGAAGAAGGAGGTCTCCAAGCTGGAGTCCATAGCCCCGACCGTGGTCACCGCCAAGCTCAACGAGGACTGGAAGAAGGCCTTCTCCGCCACGGCCGACGCGCTGAACCGGAAGTCCGAGGCGGAGAAGCTGCTCAGCGGCTTCGACGCCGACGTGAGCGCCGCGAAGGGCAAGCTGGGCGCGAACGCCGGCGCGGTCGTCAGCGTGGTCCGCTGGCAGAACAAGGCGCCGTCCGTGGTGGGCCGGGGCGTGGGCCACGTGGGGGCCACCCTCACCGCCCTCGGCCTGGACCGGCCGAAGGACCAGCGGGGCGTCGGCACCGGGCACAGCGAGCCGGTCAGCCTGGAGAAGCTCGCCACGATCGACGGGGACTGGCTGTTCTTCGGCACCCTGGGCGAGAAGACCGACGGGGAGAAGGCGTACGCCGAGGCCCGGCAGGCGCCCAACTTCGGCAGGCTGAAGGCCGAGCGGGAGGGCCATGTCGTCGTGGTCCAGGGCTCCGCGTGGAACAGCGCGGGCGGCCCTCTCGCCGCCCGGATCGTCCTGGACGACCTGACCAAGGCGCTCACCTCGTGAGCGCCGGACTCGACGGGCGGCTCGCCCTCGTGACCGGCGCGGGCCGGGGGATCGGCGCGGCCGTCGTCACCGCGCTCGTCGAACAGGGCGCCCGCGTCCTCGCCACCGACCGGACGGCCCGGGGAGTCGAGGAACTCGCCGCGGAGCACGGCCCGGACCGGGTCGTCGCACGCCGCCTGGACGTCACCGACGCCGACGCCGTGGACTCGCTGGTCGACGAGACCGAACGCGCCGTCGGTCCCCTGGACATCGCCGTCAACGTGGCCGGGATCCTGCGCCCGTCGGGCGTCGTGGACCTCACCGACGAGGACTGGGCGGCCACGTTCGCCGTCAACTCCACCGGCGTGTTCCACGTCTCCCGCGCCGCCGCCCGCCGGATGAGCGCACGCGGGCGCGGCAGCATCGTCACCGTCGCCTCCAACGCGGCCGGAGTTCCCCGGGCGGGACTCGCCGCCTACGCCGCCTCCAAGGCCGCCGCCGTCATGTTCACCAAGTGTCTCGGCCTGGAGGTGGCCGGGCGGGGCGTGCGCTGCAACACGGTCTCCCCCGGCTCCACCCTCACCGACATGCAGCGCGCGCTGTGGACGGCCGGCGAGGAGACGGCCTCGGCGCGGCGCGTGATCGACGGAGACCTCGCCTCGTACCGCACGGGCATCCCGCTGGGCCGGATCGCCGACCCGGCCGACATCGCCGACGCGGTGGTCTTCCTGGCCTCCGACCGCGCCCGGCACATCACGATGCACGACCTCTACGTCGACGGCGGCGCCACCCTGCGGGCCTGACCCGCCGGCCCCTCCCCCGGGACCGCTCACGCCACCCCCACAGGAGACAGCCATGTCCCTTTCCCTGCACGAACCGCTTCGCGATTTCCCGCACTCCACCACGCCGGGCGCCCCCGGCGCCGCGACCGCCCTCCTCGGGTCGTACCGCCCCGCCGTCGACCGCTTCCTCGCCACCCCCCACCGGACCCTGCTGGGCCGCGGCACCGCCGCCGCGATACCCCACGACCCGCGCCCGCCCGCCGTGCGGGTCCGCGAGGTGCTGGACGCACTGCGCCGGCCGGGCGACCCGGTGCCGCTGGTCGTCGGCGCGCTGCCCTTCGCCCCGGACGCGCCGCCCTCGCTCGCGGTGCCCGAGTCGGTGCGCTGGGCGCCGCCCCTGCGGGAGGACCCGCTGATCGCCCTGCCCGTCCCCGAGGGCGTGGACCGGCCGCGGTGGACGGTGCGGGAGGTACCCGAACCGGAGCGGTACGGTGCGGCGGTCGCGGCCGCGGTCGCGCGGATTCGGGCCGGGGAGTTCGACAAGGTCGTCCTCGCCCGCACCCTGGAACTCACCTCCGCCCACGAGCCCGACCTGCCCGCGATGCTGCGCCGCCTGGCCCGGCGCGACCCCGCCGGCTACACCTTCGCCGTGCCCGGCGGCCCGGGCCGCACCCTGATCGGGGCCAGCCCCGAACTGCTCGTCGCCCGGCGGGGCGGCCGGCTGACCGCCAACCCGCTCGCGGGCTCGGCGCCCCGCAGCGAGGACTTGGCCGAGGACGTCCGGCGCGCGGTCGCCCTGCTGGAGTCCGAGAAGGACCTGCACGAACACGCCGTCGTCGTGGCCGCCGTACGCGAGGCGCTCGCGCCGCTGTGCGGCGCGCTGGAGGTGCCCGAGCGGCCCACCCTGGTGCGCACGGCGGCCATGTGGCACCTGTCGACCACGATCACGGGCGAGGTGGCCGACGCCGGGACGACCGCGCTGGACCTGGCGACCGCCCTGCACCCCACGCCCGCCGTGTGCGGCACCCCGACCGAGACGGCACGGGCCGTGATCACCGAGTCCGAGCCCTTCGACCGGGGCGCCTACACCGGCGTGGTCGGCTGGCAGGACGCGGACGGCGACGGCGAGTGGGTCGTCACGATCCGCTGCGCCGAGGCCGAGGGCCGGACGCTGCGGCTGTTCGCCGGCGCCGGAGTGGTGGCGGCCTCCACGCCCGAGTCCGAGACGGCGGAGACCGCCGCCAAGTTCCGTACGTTCCTCGACGCGGTGGGAGCATCGCTGTGACCCTCACCCCCGGCGTGGACGCGCCCACCTGGCCGGCCGAGTTCGCCGCACGCTACCGCGCCGCGGGCCACTGGCGCGGCGAGACCATCGGCGGTGTGCTCCGCGAGCGTGCCGCCGAACACCCCGACCGGATCGCCCTGGTCGACCCGGCACCCGAGCGCCGGACCTGGACCTACCGGGAGCTGGACGAGGGCGCCGACCGGCTCGCCGCCGGGTTCCTCGCCCGCGGCATCGGCAAGGGCGACCGGGTCGTCGTCCAACTGCCCAACACCGGCGAGTTCTTCGAGGTGGTCCTCGCCCTGTTCCGCATCGGCGCGCTGCCCGTGTACGCGCTGCCCGCGCACCGGGAGACGGAGATCGCCCACTTCTGCTCCTTCACCGAGGCCGTCGCGTACGTCGTCCCGGACGTGCACGCGGGCTACGACCACCGGGAACTCGCCTCCCGGATGCGCGAGTCGGCTCCCGGGCTCAGGCACGTGTTCGTGGCGGGCGAGCCCGGCGAGCACACCGCGCTGGCCGACGTGCCGTGCGAGCCCTCCGCACCGTTCGACGGACCCGAGCCGCACGAGCTGGCGTTCCTCCAGCTGTCGGGCGGCACGACGGGCGTGTCCAAGCTGATCCCGCGCACCCACGACGACTACCTGTACTCGGTGCGGGGCTCCAACGAGATCTGCGGCGTGGAGGCCGGCACCCGGTTCCTCGTCGTGCTGCCCGCCGCCCACAACTTCCCGATGAGTTCCCCCGGCTGGCTGGGCATGCTGTACGCGGGCGGCACGGTGGTGCTGTGCCCGAAGCCCGACCCGGACACCGCGTTCCCGCTGATCGCCCGGGAGCGGATCACGATGACGGGCCTGGTGCCGCCGCTGGCGCTGGTGTGGACGCAGGCCGCGACCGAGACCGCGCACGACGTGTCCAGCCTGGAGCTGCTGCTCGTCGGCGGCGCCAAGTACAGCGAGCAGGCGGCCAGGCGGCTGGAGCCGGCGCTGGGCTGCCGGCTGATGCAGGTCTTCGGGATGGCCGAGGGTCTGGTCAACTACACGCGGCTGGACGACGACACCGAGACCGTCGTCACCACGCAGGGGCGGCCGATCTCCCCGGACGACGAGGTCCGCGTCGTCGACGACGCCGACCGGGACGTCCCCGACGGGGAGTCCGGGCATCTGCTCACCCGCGGTCCGTACACGATCCGCGGCTACTGGCGGGCGCCGGAGCACAACCGGCGGGCCTTCACCGAGGACGGCTTCTACCGCACCGGTGACGTCGTGCGCCGCACCCCGACGGGCCATCTCGTGGTGGAGGGCCGGGCCAAGGACCAGATCAACCGCGGCGGCGAGAAGATCGCGCCGGAGGAGGTCGAGAACATCATCCTCGGCCATCCGTCCGTGCACGACGTGTCGGTGGTCGCGGTGCCCGACGACTACCTGGGCGAACGCTCCCTGGCCTACGTCATCCTGCGCGAGGGCGCCGGACCGCTGCGGCCGGTCGCGGTCAAGCGGTTCGTGCGCGAGCGCGGCATCGCCGCCTACAAGGTGCCCGACCTCGTCGAGTTCGTCGACGCCTTCCCGCAGACCGGCGTCGGCAAGATCAGCAAGAAGCACCTGCGCTCCGCCGCCGGTGGGTCCGGCCCCGAGAGGCCCTCCCCCGTGGCCCTGCCCGCCATCGCCCCGTACCCGCTCCCTGCCGCGGACGAACTCCCCGCGAACCGCGTGTCCTGGACGGTGGACCCCGGGCGGGCCGTCCTGCTGGTGCACGACCTCCAGCAGCACTTCCTGTCCGCCTTCCCGGCCGGTGAGCAGCCCCTGACCGGCATGCTCGGCAACACCGCGCGGCTGCTCAAGGAGTACCGCCGCCTCGGTGTCCCGGTCGTCTACTCGGCCCAGCGCGGCGGTCAGACGCCCGAGGAGCGCGGACTCCAGCTCGACTTCTGGGGACCCGGCGCCGCCGACGACCCCGGGGCCCTCGCCGTGCCGGACGCGGTGGCGCCCGAGGACGGGGACACGCTGCTCACCAAGTGGAAGTACAGCGCCTTCGTCCGTACGGGCCTGGCGGACCTGCTGCGCGAGACGGGCCGCGACCAGCTCGTGGTCGTCGGCGTGTACGCGCACATCGGCGTGCTGATGACGGCGGCCGACGCCTGGCAGCGGGACCTGCGCGCCTTCGTCGTCGCCGACGCGGTCGCCGACTTCTCCCGCGAGGACCACGACATGGCGCTGCGCTGGGCCGCCGGCCGCTGCGCGGTCGTCACCACCACCGACGCGCTCCTCAAGGAGGTCTGAGCCGTGGCACCCACCCCGCTCACCGTGGAACGGATCCGCGCCGACGTCGCCGACTGCCTCGGCGAGGACCCGGCGGACATCCCCGTCGACGAGAACCTCGTCGACTACGGCCTGGACTCGGTCCGGGTCATGACGCTGCTGGAACGCTGGCGCCGCGAGCACGCGGTGACGGCCGGCTTCGCCGATCTGGCCGAACGGCCGGCCATCGAGGCCTGGGCTCCCCTGCTGGGGGCGGTGTGAGCGTCCCCGGACCGGCCGGACTCCCGCTGACCGCGGCGCAGTCCGGCATGTGGTACGCGCAGGCCCTGGACCCGCTCAGCCCCGCGCAGAACACCGCCGAGTGCCTGGAGATCGACGGCTCGCTCGACCCCGAGCTGTTCGCCGCCGCCCTGCGCCGGGTGACCGCCGAGGCCGACGCGCTGCGTGTGGTCCGTGTCGAGGACACCCCCGAGGGACCCCGCCAGTACGTCGCCGACGCCGTCGAACTCCCGTTGACCGTGCGGGAGCCAGCCGACGAGGCCGAGGCGGAGGCGTGGATGAGCGCCGACCTGGCCGAGCCCTTCGACCTGGCGAGGGGCCCGCTGTTCCGGCACGCCCTGTTCCGCGTCGGGCCGGACCGCTGGCTGTGGTACCAGCGCGTCCACCACCTCGTCATGGACGGCTACGGCTACTCCCTCCTGGTGCGCCGCACCGCCGAGGTGTACTCGGCGCTCGCCCGCGGCAACGAGCCCGCCCCGCGCACCTTCGGCTCCCTCGCCGACCTGGTCGCCGACGACGCGGCGTACCGCGCCTCACCGGCCTTCGACGCGGACCACGCCCACTGGACCGAGGCGTTCGCCGACCGTCCCCGGGCACCCCGGCTCGCGGGGCGCGGGGCGCTGCCGTCCCGGACCTTCCTGCGCCGCGGCGCCCACATGTCCCCGGAGACGACGCTGCGGCTGCGGGACCTCGCCGCGCGCCTGCGCGCCACCTGGCCGGACGTGCTGATCGCCGCCCAGGCCCTCTGCGTCTCCCGCGTCACCGCGCAGCAGGACGTGGTGCTCGGCCTGCCGATGATGGGCCGCATGGGCTCGGTGTCCCTGCGCGTGCCCGGCATGGTGATGAACGTGCTGCCGCTCAGGCTCGCCGTGTCCCCCGGCGCGACCCTCGCCGAACTGGTGCGGCAGGTGGTACTCGGCGTCCGCGAGGTGCGGCGCCACCAGCGCTACCGCTACGAGGAGATCCGCCGCGACCTGGGCCTGCTGGGCGAGAGCCGGGCACTGGTCGGCCCGCTCGTCAACATCATGCCGTTCGACTACGGCGTGGACTTCGCGGGCGCCCCCGCGCTCGCCAGGAACCTCTCCGCGGGCCCGGTGGACGACCTGACGGTCAACGTTTACGACCGTGCCGACGGCCGCGGCCTGCGCATCGACCACGACGGCAACCCGGCCCTGTACGACGGCGACGCCCTGGCCGCGCACCAGGACCGGTTCCTCCACCTGGTGGACCGGCTGACCCTCGACGACCCGCACCGCCCGCTCGCCGAGCACGCCGTACTCACCCCGGCCGAACGGACCCTGGTCCTGGAGGAGTTCAACCGCACCGACCGCGCCCTGCCCCCGACCACACTGATCGGGCCGATCGAGTCGCGGGCCGCCCGCAACCCGCACGCCACCGCGCTCGTGTACGGGGACACCACGCTGACCTACGAACAGCTGAACGTCCGCGCCAACCGCCTCGCCCGGCACCTGCAGTCCCTGGGCGCCCGGCCCGGCGCGGTGGTCGCCGTCTCCGTGCCGCGCTCGGCCGAGCTGGTCGTGGCCCTGCTCGCCGTGCTCAAGGCCGGTGCGGCCTATCTGCCGCTGGACCCGGACTACCCGGCGGCGCGTCTGACGTACATGCTCGAGGACGCGGCTCCCGTCTGCGCCGTCGCCGACCGGGCCGGCCGCCTCCAGGACGACACGGGCACCGAGACGGTCGTCCTGGACGGCCTCGACGTGTCGGCGTACTCGTGGACGAACCCGCCCCGGTCCCTCACCCCCGCCCATCCCGCGTACGTCATCTACACGTCCGGTTCGACGGGCCGCCCCAAGGGTGTCGTTGTCCCCCACCGGGCGATCGACAACCGGCTGCGGTGGATGCAGCACGCGTACGGGCTGACCGCCGGGGACCGGGTCCTGCAGAAGACGCCGTCGTCGTTCGACGTGTCGGTGTGGGAGTTCTTCTGGCCGCTGCGGGAGGGTGCGGTGCTGGTGGTCGCCGAGCCGGGTGGCCACAAGGATCCCGTGTACCTGGCCCGGCTGATCCGCGAACAAGCGGTCACCACCTGCCACTTCGTGCCCTCGATGCTCCAGGTGTTCCTGGCCGCCCCGGAGTCGGCCGGGTGCGGGGACGCGCTGCGCCGGGTCTTCTGCAGCGGGGAGGCGCTGCCCCGCGAGACCGCGCAGGCCTTCGCGGGACTGCTTCCGGACGTCGGGCTGCACAACCTGTACGGGCCGACGGAGGCCGCCGTCGACGTCACCCACCACGCCTGCGACCCGGTGGAGGGGGGCCCGGTGCCGATCGGCCGGCCGGTGTGGAACACCCGCCTGTACGTGCTGGACGCGGCACTCCAGCCGTGCCCGCCGGGCGTGCCCGGCGAGCTGTATCTGGCGGGGGTGCAGCTGGCCGACGGGTATCTGGGCCGGCCGGAGCTGACGGCGTCCCGGTTCGTGCGCGACCCCTTCGGTCCCGCGGACGCCAGGATGTACCGCACGGGCGACCTGGCGCGCTGGACCGCCGGGGGCGAGGTCGAGTACCTCGGCCGCACCGACCACCAGGTCAAGCTGCGCGGGCAACGCGTCGAACTCGGCGAGATCGAGGCGGCGCTCACCGCCCGGCCCGGCGTCGAGGGTGCCTGCGCGGTCGTGTGGGAGGACCGTCTCGTCGGCTACGTGACCGGTGACGCCGACCCGGCGGACGTACGGGCGGCGCTGGCCCGCGAGTTGCCGGAGCACATGGTCCCGGCCGCCGTCGTGGTCCTGGCGGCGTTCCCGCTCTCCCCGAGCGGCAAGCTGGACCGTCGTGAGCTGCCCGCCCCGGTCTTCTCCGGCGGCGCGGGCGCGCGGCGCCCCACCTCCGCGCGGGAGGCGGCCCTGGTCCGGCTGTTCGCCGAGGTGCTGGAGGCGGACGGGGTCGGACCCGAGGACGCCTTCTTCGACCTGGGCGGCACGTCGCTGCTCGCGGTGCGGCTGGTGGCGCGGGTACGGGAGGAGTTCGGCGCGGAACTGACCATCGGCTCCCTGTTCGAGGCGCCGACACCCGCGGCGCTCGCCGCCCGGCTGGACGCGGCCGGACCGGCCGCCGAGGACGCGCTGGGCGTCGTACTGCCCCTGCGGACCGAGGGCGAGGGGACACCGCTGTTCGCCGTCCATCCGGCGGGCGGCCTCTCCTGGTGCTACGCCGGGCTGGCGGCGCGGCTGGGTCCGCAGCAGTCCGTGTACGGCGTGCAGGCCCGCGGTCTGGCCGGCGACGAGCGGCTGCCGCGCACGCTGCTGGAGGAGGCGGAGGACTACGTACGGGAGATCCGCCGCATCCAGCCGCACGGCCCGTACCGTCTGCTCGGCTGGTCGGTGGGCGGAGTGCTCGCGCACACCATGGCGGTGCTGCTCCAGCGCGCCGGTGAGCGGGTCGACCTCCTCGCGCTGCTCGACGCCTTCCCCTCCGAGCAGTGGCGGGAGCGGCCCGCGCCCGAGGAGGGCGACGCGCTGACCGCGGTGCTGCGCATGGCGGGCTTCGACCGGGCCGGCGAGCGCGACCGTGAGGACGTGCTGGCCACGCTGCGCCGGGCGGGCAGCCCCCTCGCCGGGCTGCCCGAGCGCACCCTGTCCCGGATCGTCGACATCGTGCCCAACCACGCCCGCATGATGCGCGCGCACGAACACGCCCGCTACGACGGCGACGTGCTGTTCTTCACGGCCGCCGCCCCGCGCGCCGAGGACTGGCTGACGCGCGAGGCGTGGCGCCCCCATGTGAGCGGCGCGATCACCAATCACGACCTGGACTGCACCCATCCGCAGCTGATGCGGGACCGGTACCTCGACGACGTGGCGACGGTGCTCGCCGCGCGTCTGAAGGAACTCCGGGCGTAACCCGGGCGGCGGTCAGCGGCCGAGCAGCTCGACCAACCCGTCGGCCAGTTCGGTGCGCCAGCACAGGTAGTCGTGGCCGCCGTCGAACTCACGGTAGGAGGTGTCGTGGCAGCCGATCGAGGCGAGGGTGTCGCGCAGCCTTCGGGCGGCCGGCAGGGCCACCCACTCCTGTGTGCCGAAGGAGAGCCGGAAGCGCACCGGCGGGCGGGGCCCCTCGGCGAGTGCCCGGGTGAGCCACTCCGCCTCCGGTCCGTCGGGCCACCAGAACGACCCGGACTGGACGAGGGCGTTGCCGAAGCGTCCCGGCGCCGCCACGGCCGCGTACGCGGCGGTCAGCCCGCCGAGGCTCTGACCGGCGACGACGGTGCGCGCCGGGTCGGCGGTGAGGGGGAGCCGCCCGGCCGCCCAGGGCAGCAGCTCGCGGGCGAGGAAGTCCACGTACTCGGGCCGGCAGGACAGTTCGGCCCAGCGCGTCGCCTCGTCCACGGCCTCCGGCAGCACGGCGGCCGTCGGCGGGATGCGCCCGTCGGCGATCAGGTTGTCGAGCAGGTGGGCCAGACCGAGTCGCGGTCCCCAGTGCTCTCCGTCGAGCAGGACCAGGACCGGCAGCCCGCCCGGCTCCCGGGCGCCGCCCGGCGGTTCGTACAGCCAGACCCGGCGGCTGCCGCCGATGCGTGCACTGACCACGGCGTGCTCGGTGAGAGTGCCGTGCGGCACGCCGGGGCGGGGCACCCAGTCCAGCGCGCGCGGGGCGGCGGGGAGTTCGGCGTACGACACGGGCTCGCCGTCCCAGCGGTGGGGCAGCGCACGGGAGTTGTGGGGGTCGGAGCGCCGGTGGGTGCGCAACCGACGCCAGTACGCGGGGGTCCGCGGTGCGGGCTCCTCCTCGTTCTCCGCGGTGGTGTGCGGGGCGGTGGCGTGCGAGTCGTCGTCGTGCGGGGCGCTGTCGTGCGGGTCGTCGACGTAGAAGTCGTACGTGCCGCGCCAGTCGTGGCGCAGGCGCAGCGTCCAGTGCCACACGTCCGTGCCGGGGGCGCGCTCCATGAGGTTCCCGGCGGGGTCGCGCGGGTCGCCGAGCTTGTTCGGGAGGACCTGGACGGCCCGGGTGGTGGGGGTGCCGCGCCACAGGAACGTCACCGCGCGGTACTCCCCTCCGCCCAGCGGGTCCGGTCCCACCAGGGGTGTGCCCCGTTCGCGCACACCGGCCCAGAAGTCCTCGACCCCCTCCGCATCCGGCAGTCGGCACACCGGGTCGGCGAGCCGGGGCACCGGCACGGGGCGGGGCAGCCGGGGCGGGTGGTGCGGGGCGCCCGCGGGAGGGCGGGCCGCGAACACGGGTGGGGAATCCAATTGACCGTCCATGATCTCTAGGTTAGGTTAGCCTTACCTTAGTTGATCGCACGTGCCCTTCGCGCCGCCTGTCGCCGCCACCGCCGTGCCGTCACTTCTCTTCTCCTCTCTGCGACGTTCGCCTGCCAGGAGCAGCCAACATGACCTCTGACAGATCCGCTTCGCCCTCCGGTGCCCGGCTGAGCCGCGTGGTCGCCCTGACCGCCGGCGCGACGCTGGGCCTGGGCGCCCTCTGCGCCGTCCCCCTGGCCACGGCCGGTTCCGGAAACGCGGAGGCCACCGACGCGGTGGCACTGGCGGCTGACACGACCGCTCCCGCGGTCACCCTCGGCGCGACCTCGGTCGAGCCGGGCGGGCAGGTGCCGTTCACGGCCGCCGGGTTCCCGGCCGGGGGCACGCTGAGCGTCAAGTTGGACGACACGACGCTGCTCGGACAGTTCCCCGTCGGCGACGACGGCAGCGTCGCCGGGAGGGTGACGATCCCCGCCGGCGCGAGTCCGGGCGGCGGCCACTGGCTGCGTTTCCTGGCCCCGCAGACGAGCGTCAGGAGCGAGAACCTGACCGTCACGGCCACCACGCCCTCCCCCTCGCCCACACCCGAGCCCACCCCCACGCCCAAGCCGACCCCGTCCACGCCCGTCGCCGACCCGAAGGTACGGCTGACCGGCGGCGCCAAGGTGACCGCGGGCGGGCGGACGACCTTCGCGCTCTCCGGGTTCGCCAAGGGCCAGAACGTCACCGTGAAGCTGGACGACGAGACCATTCTCGGCCAGTGGCCGGGGGCGGTGAAGGCGGACGGCACCTTCACGGGCACGGTGACGATCCCGAGGTCCGCCGCGGCCGGCGCGCACTGGCTGCGGATCCTCGCCCCCGGCCCCGCCACCAGCCTCAAGGCCGACATCACGGTCACGGCACCGGCAAGCGGGGGAACGGGCAACGGCGGTACGGGCGGAAGCGGTTCGGGCAACGGCGGGGCCGGGAGCGGTTCGGCGGGCGGCAGCGGACAGGGCGGTTCCGGTGCGGCCGGCGGATCGGGCACGGCCGGCGGATCGTCGTCGGCCGGCGGTTCCGGCAGCAGCGCCGGAGCGGCCGCCACGATCACCGCGGGCTCCCGCGTTGCCGCGGGCGACCGGGTGTCGTTCCGGGTGACGGGCTTCCCGGCGGGACGGCGACTGACGGTCAAGCTGGACGACACGAAGATCCTGGGCCAGTGGACGGTCGGCGCCGACGGGTCGTACGCCGGCGGTGTCACCGTCCCCGCCGGCACCGCGAAGGGCACCCACTGGCTGCGCTTCCTCTCCCCCGACCCGCCGACCAGCCTCCGGGCCGACTTCACCGTGACGTCGGCGGCCTCCGGCGGGGCGGGGGCGTCCGCGGTGACCGCCGCGAACGGCAAGGCGTCGGCCACGCCCGTCCCCGCCGCGTCCGGCGCACCGGCGAGTGCCACCAACGACGCCGGCGCCAAGGCCGAGATCACCGCGAGCCGGGTGCAGCCGGGCGGCACGCTCCACTTCCGGGTGACCGGGTTCCCCGCCGGGGAGCAGGTCACCGTCAAACTCGACGACGAGGGCATCCTCGGCCAGTGGGACGCCGACGACAGCGGCGGCTACGAGGGCGATGTCGCCGTCCCCGCGGACACGCCCACCGGGGACCACTGGCTGCGCTTCCTCGCGCCCAACCCGCCCACCTCCCTGAAGGTGGAATTCACGGTCACCGCCGGCCCTGCGGGCGACGCGCAGTCTTCCTCGTCGTCCTCCGCCGGCACCCCGGACACGACCGCGAAGACCCTCATCGCGGCGACCGTCGCGTCCCCCGTCTCCTACGCCACGATCGCCTGGTCGGCCGCCGCCGCCGCGGTCGGCGGGGCCGCCGGGGCCGCGGCCACCACGTTCTGCGTCGTACGCCGGCGCGCATCCCGGCCCGCCGAGGCCGGCTGACCCCACCGCCGCCCGCCACCCCACGGGCGGCCCCGAGCCACTTCTCCCCTCAGCAGTTTCCGCAGATTCCCGAGAAAGGGAGTTCCACCACCATGTCCATCCCTGCCATCCGCACCCATAGCCGCCGTACGGTGCTCACCGCCGCCGTCGCCGTGGCGGTCGCCGCCGGCAGCACACTGACCCTGGCGGGCACCGCGTCCGCGCACACCTCCGGTTCGAAGGTCACCACCGCCGAGCTCGCCAAGGGCCTCTACCAGTCGGCGTACTCCGAGCGGAACAACGTGCTGTGGGTCACCGCGGCCGTGGGCCGTCCGCCGGTCACCGAGTCGCACCTGCTGAAGGTCGACCCGCGCTCCCTCGCCGTGAAGGCCGACCTGACCCCGCCGGTCACCGACGACGCCACCGGCGCCGTCGAGGCCGTCTACGGCGTGGCGGTGGACGACGAGCACAACACCGTCTGGACGACCAACACCCGGGACAACAGCGTCTCCGTCTACAGCCAGCGCACCGGCGAGCACCTGGCCAGCCTGCCGAACGTCGCCCACGCCCGTGAGATCGTCGTGGACGAGCGGCACAACACGGTGTGGGCGAGCGGCTTCGGCGACGGCACGCTGGTCGCCTTCGACTCCAAGTCCCTCAAGGAGAAGGAGCGCGTCACCGTCGACGGGGCCTCCCCGACCGGCCTGGCCGTCAACGAGCGCACGGGCGCCCTCTACGCGGCCGACCTCGACAACGACCGGCTGATCGAGCTGCGGCGCGGCTCCACGTCCCCGCGCTTCCTGCCGGCCGGCGACGGCCCGATCTCCGTGTCGCTGTCCCGCGACGGCCGGACCGCCTACACCGCCGACCAGACCTCCGGCACCGTCTCCGTGGTCGACCTGAGAAAGGGCGTCGTCACCAAGTCCGTGGCGACCGGCGCCGGCGCCCTGTCCGTGGCGACCGACGAGCGCTCCGGCGACGTCCTCGTCGTCAACCGCACCGACGCCACGGTCACCCGCGTCGACCCGCGCCGGGGCCGCGTCGAGGAGACCGTCACCACCGGCGCCAACCCCAACCACGTGGAGATCGCGGACGGCACCGCCTACGTGGTCGACAAGTCGGGGGCCGGTGCCGCCGAGGACACCGTGACCCGGATCCGCCTGGCCCGCTGACCGCACCCGTTCGCCTTCCGGCGCCCGTCACTCCCCGCCCCGGGGCGTGACGGGCGCCAGCCACATGCCCACGATCGCGTCCACGAGACCGTCGGCCGCGTCCTGCCAGCTGGCACGCGGGGTGGGACGGTTCTCGGCCAGGGCCCGCTCCCGCTCCTCCGCCGTGTGCACGATGAGGTGGCGGGCCATGTCGCCCCGCTCCGCGCGGACCTCGTCCGGCAGCGCGGGCATGCACCGGTTGCGTCCCTCGATGATCGCCCGCAGGGAGACGGACTCCCGGGACTCCTCGGTCATGATCTGCCGCAGCGCCGGATCGGTCATGACCTGGGCACAGAACCGCGCGTACCAGGTGGGGCTGCCCAGCGCCGCCAGATGGTCGAACTGGGGACGGACCAGGCAGTCCACCCAGTCGCGCAGGTCGGGGGAGTCGCCGAGGGCGGCGAGCTGCCGGGCGCGCAGTTCCTCGACCTTCTCCGAGTGGCGCTGCGCGATGGCCCGGACGAGGTCCGCCTTGGTGCCGAAGTGGTAGCCGACCGCGGCGTTGTTGCCCTGTCCGGCGGCCTCGCTGACCTGGCGGTTGGACACGGCGTACACCCCGTGCTCGGCGAACAGCCGCTCGGCGGTGGTCAGGATCAGCTGCCGGGTCGCGCTGACCTGTTCCGTCCGGACCGTCCTGCCCGCCATGATCACCACCGCGCCGGGACTCTCTCCGTACCGCCCGCGACGACCAGTCCCTCGAGTCGTCGCAGGTCCGCCGACGTACGGCGGGTTGCCACGGAAGCCTACGGGGCTGCTGTGCCGCATCGCCGCCCGGCCCGGACGCGCGTTCCCTCTCTCCACCCCGTAGGATACTTCAAGCGACTGACTTAAATATTCGCGCTCCGCTTCTCACACTCGTGGCAACACGCATCGCTCGAAAGGCTCTTCCATGCCCGCTTCCCCCGCCACGCCACGGCCGAACGCCGTGGTGGCGGTACTGGCCCTGGCCGGGATCGTCGTCGCGCTCATGCAGACCCTGGTCATCCCGATCATCCCGGAGCTGCCGAAGCTCCTGGACGCGTCGGCCTCGGACGCGGCCTGGGCGGTGACCGCCACCCTGCTCGCCTCCGCGGTGGCCACTCCGGTCGTCGGCCGGCTCGGCGACATGTTCGGCAAGCGGCGGATGCTCCTGCTCAGCCTGATACTGCTGATCAGCGGCTCGGTGGTCTGCGCACTGAGCGACACGCTGGTCCCGATGGTCGCCGGCCGCGCCCTGCAGGGCCTGTCCGCCGCCGTGATCCCGCTCGGCATCAGCATCATGCGCGACGAGCTGCCCGCCGACCGGCTGGCCGGCGCCACCGCGGTGATGAGCGCCTCCCTCGGGGTCGGCGGTGCGCTCGGCCTGCCCACGGCCGCACTGATCGCGGACAAGCTGGACTGGCACATGCTGTTCTGGCTCTCCGGCGCACTCGGAGTGGTGTCCCTGGTGCTCGTGCTGGCACTGGTACCGGAGTCGGCGGTGCGCACCGGCGGCCGCTTCGACCTGCTCGGCGGCCTCGGCATGGCCGCCGGTCTCGCGAGCCTGCTACTGGCGATCTCCAAGGGCGGCGACTGGGGATGGTCCTCGGGCACCACCCTCGGCCTGTTCGCGGCGGCCGTGGTGATCCTGCTGGTCTGGGGCTGGTGGGAGCAGCACACTCCGGAGCCGCTGGTGGACCTGCGCACCACCGCCCGCCGTCAGGTGCTCTTCACCAACCTGGCGTCCGTCGCCATCGGCTTCTCGATGTTCGCGATGTCCCTGGTGCTTCCGCAGCTGCTGCAGTTGCCCGAGGCCACCGGTTACGGACTCGGCCGCTCCCTGCTGACCACGGGGCTCGTGATGGCGCCGTCCGGTCTGGTGATGATGGCGTTCGCCCCGGTCTCCGCGAAGGTCTCCAAGTCCCGGGGCCCGAAGGTGACGCTGATGATCGGCGCCCTGATCGTGGCGGCCGGCTACGGCCTGAACATCGTGCTGATGTCCGAGGTCTGGCACCTGGTCCTGGTCTCCTGTGTCATCAGCGCGGGCATCGGCTTCGCCTACGGCGCCATGCCGTCGCTGATCATGGGCGCGGTGCCGGCGAGCGAGACGGCCGCCGCGAACAGCCTCAACACCCTCATGCGGTCCCTGGGCACCTCGGTCGCCAGTGCCGTCGCCGGTGTGATCCTGGCCCAGCTGACCATCGACCTCGGCGGCTTCGCCCTGCCGTCCGAGAACGCGTTCAAGGTGGTCATGGCCATCGGCGCCGGCGCCGCCCTGCTGGCCGCCGCCATCGCCTCGTTCATCCCCCGGCACCGTCCGGCCGGCGCGCCGGCGGGCCCGGCTCCGGCCGACGGCGTCGCGGCGGAGGCCGCCTCCGTCCGCTGACCGCGACAGCGCCGGTCCTGCCCGGGACCGGCGCCGTTCAGGCGAACCTGGGGCGCGACGCGCGTGAGGCCGCCCGGGCGGGTCGAGTACTGACCCGTGGAGCTGCCGCTGATCCCTCCGATGCTCGCCACCCCCGGCACCCTGCCGCCCGCCGGCCAGGACGCTCGCTGGGCCTACGAGACCAAGCAGGACGGCCAGCGCGTGGTGGTCTATCTGCCTGGCGACGGGAGTCTCCTGCTGCGTGCGCGGTCCGGCCAGGACATCACCGCCGCCTACCCCGAACTGGCGCCGCTCGCCGCCTCGCTCGGCGACACCCCCGCCGTACTGGACGGCGAGGTGCTGGCCCTGGACGAACGGGGCCGCGCCGACTTCCAGTTGCTCCAGTCCCGGATGGGCCTGGCGCACGCCCCGGCCCGCGCCGCGCACCGGGCGGCCAAGGTCCCCGTCCACCTGGTGCTCTTCGACGCCCTGCACCTGGCGGGCCGCTCCCTGCTGCGCACCCCCTACTCCGGCCGCCGCGAGCGGCTGACCGGCCTCGGCCTGGACGGGCCGTCGTGGTCGACGCCGGGCGCGCTGGTCGGGCACGGCGAACAGGCCCTGCGGGCCACCCGTGAGCACGGCCTGGAGGGGCTGGTGTGCAAGCGGCTGGACTCGGTGTACGAGCCCGGGGTCCGCTCCCGGGCCTGGGTCAAGATCCGCAACATGCGCAGCGAGGACGTCGTGGTCGGCGGCTGGCTGCCCGGCAAGGGGCGGCTCGGCGGCCTCCCCGGTGCCGTCCTGGCCGGCCAGCGCGCCGCCGGCCGGCTGCGCTACGTCGGCGGGGTCGGCACCGGCTGGAGCGCGGGTGAGCGCACCGAGCTGGCCGCGCTGCTGGCGGCTGCGGCCAGTGACGTCTGCCCCTTCGACCCGGTGCCGTCGGTGCCGGGGGCACGCTGGGTCGTGCCCCGGCTGGTCGGCGAGGTCCGCTACAGCACCCGTACCCGCGAGGGCCTGCTGCGCCAGCCGTCCTGGCTCAGGCTCCGCCCGGACCTGACGCCCGAGGAGTCGGCCGCCGACATTCCGGACGACCTGGTGTGAGCGGGTGACGCCGGATCAGGTGTTGGGCCGCTCTTCACCGCGGGGACGCCGGTGCGCCCTTGGCGCGCGAGGGAAAAGGGGGGAACCTGAACTCCCCTTCCCCCCACAGCCGTTGGGCTGCCCCACCCCGAGGAGGACGCGATGTTCTCGCGTGCCGCCGCAACGCCCCGCCGCAGATGGCTCACCGTGCCGCTCGGTGCCCTCGCCCTCGTCGTCGCCTTCCCCGCCACCGCCTTCGCCGCCCCGCCGCCGGGACTCCCCGGCAACGCCGACACCCTGGAGCAGGCGTACCAGCCCGCCTTCGACTACGACACCGACGGCTGCTACCCGACCCCGGCCATCGGAGCCGACGGAGCGGTCAACGGCGGCCTGAACCCGACCGGCGCCCTCAACGGCAACTGCCGCGACGCCTTCGACCTGGACAACACCAACGGTTACGCGCGCGCCAAGTGCGACGGCGACTGGTGCGCCTACATGTACGGCCTCTACTTCGAGAAGGACCAGGCTCTGCCCGGCACGAGTCTCGGCGGCCACCGGCACGACTGGGAGCACGTGGTGGTGTGGGTGAAGGACGGGGCCGCGCAGTACGTGTCGACGTCCAACCACGGTTCGTTCAGCGTGCACGAGCGTTCCGCCGTCCGCTTCGACGGCACCCACCCGAAGATCGTCTACCACAAGGACGGCATCGGCACCCACTGCTTCCGCCTGGCGACCTCGGGCGACGAGCCGCCGGAGAACCACAAGGGTGCCTGGCAGTACCCGGCCCTGGTCGGCTGGAACAGCTATCCGGCGGGCCTGCGCGACAAGCTGAGCTCCTACGACTTCGGCAGCGCCGACTTCGGCCTCAAGGACGGCAGCTTCGCCTCCCACCTGGCCGCCGCAAAGCCCGCCGGCGTCCCCTTCGACCCGTACGCGTGAGAGGGGGGCGGCAATGGGCCGGTCGGGCGGATCCCGGCCCGTGGGCGCCCCCGCGCGCACTATCGTGTCCGCATGTCCGCCCCCGAACTGATCCGCATCGTCTCCCGCGACTCCCCCATGGCACTGGCTCAGGTCGAGCGTGTGCGCGCCGAGTTGGCGGCCCTCCACCCCGGCGTGCGCACCGAGGTCGTGCCGGTGAAGACCACCGGCGACAAGTGGCTCGGCGACCTGTCCCAGGTGGAGGGCAAGGGCGCGTTCACCAAGGAGGTCGACGCCGCGCTGCTGACGGGCGAGGCCGATCTCGCGGTGCACTGCGTCAAGGACGTGCCCGCCGACCGGCCGCTGCCCGCCGGGACGGTCTTCGCCGCGTTCCTGAAGCGGGACGACGTGCGGGACGCTCTCGTCCACCCGGACGGGCTCACCCTGGACGAGCTGCCGGACGGGACGCGGATCGGCACATCCTCCGTGCGCCGTGTCGCCCAGCTGGCCGCCACCCACCCGCATCTGCGGTGCGTGCCCTTCCGCGGCAACGCCAACCGGCGGCTGGCGAAGCTGGCCGCGGGAGAGGCGGACGCGCTGCTGCTCGCCGTCTCCGGTCTGGAGCGCATCGGACGGGGCGACGTGATCAGCGAGGTCCTCTCCCCCGAGACGATGATGCCGCCGATCGGCGCGGGCATCCTCGCCCTGCAGTGCCGCGAGGGCGACAGCGGTCTGATCGACGCGGTGAGCGGCCTCGGGCACCCCGGGACGCACCGGGAGGCGACGGCGGAGCGCATGTTCCTGCACGTCCTGCAGGGGCACTGCAACAGTCCGATCGCCGGGCACGCGCACGTGGACCGCGGCGGGGAACTCTCGCTGCGGGCCTGCGTGTTCACCCCGGACGGCAAGGTCCGGCTGAACGCCCACGAGTGGGCAGGCCGGCTCGACCCGGCGACCCTGGGCACCTCGGTCGCGGTGGCCCTGCTGCGGCAGGGCGCCCGGGAGATCATCGACGGCATCGCCCACTGAGGACGGCGTCGCGCACGGGAAGCGGCACACCCGGCCGGGGGCGGCCGCCCGGCGCAGGGGTCAGGCGGAGCCGTCCTCCGACTGGCCCCGCAGGAAGGCGCTCACCTGGTGCGCCACGCCCTCGTCGCGCACCGTGCCGCACGGGGCGGCCCCGGCCCCGTCGGGCAGCCCGAGGGCGCCGCTCCACAGCCGGCGGTCGGCCCACTCCTCGTCCACCCTCAGCTGCACCTGCACGTCGACCAGGCTCAGGCTCGCCTCGGGACCGGCGCCGTAGAGCACGGCGGTGGCCCGGCGCAGCGGGTAGACGTCGAAGCCCTCGATGAACTGGGAGTTGCGCCAGTCGAGGAAGGCGCTCTCCCCGTCGGGGCCGATCCGCACGTCGATCTGGCCGTCCTCCAGGTGGATGCCGAGGTGCCGCCCGCCCCGGTTCTCGACGGTCACCCGGACCCGGAAGTACGTCAGCCCCTCGGCGGCGTCGTCGCGCCCACGCGGCGGCTCGGCGGGCTCCAGACGGTGCACACGGACCCGCAGGCCGGCGTGCTCGTCGTACTCCTGCCAGTCCCCGACCACGTTCGGCTCGTACACGGTGCCCCTCTCGACCTCTCGACGCTGCTTCCTATCTGTGCGCCGATCGCACTGTCAAATGAGCGGAATGCGCTGTGGCCAGGGCCTTCGCCCCTTTTGATCGGTGATCAAGCGTTGCGCAGGGACGATCCGCCGGGGCCCGTCCGCGCGGTCACCCGGAGCGTGCCGCACATCACGTCCCGCGACCGGGCGGCCGCCCGGTCACCGGTGTGCCTCCGTTCGAGTGGCCGTCCGGGACATTCGCGCTCAGTATCCATATATACGAGGACTTGCCAGCACCCCTGCTGAGGGAGGTGCGCGTGATGCGTGTCGCCGGCAGAACCCAGCCCCACCCGCACGACGACGCCCCCGACACGGCCGCGGCGTTCGACCGGCTCGCCGGGCTGCCCGAGGGACCGGAGCGCAAGGCGCTGCGGGACGAACTGATCCGGGTCTGGCTGCCCATGGCGGAGCGGATCGCCGTCCGCTTCCGGGGCCGCGGCGAGAACCTGGAGGATCTCTATCAGGTGGCCGCCCTCGGCCTGGTCAAGGCCGTCGACCACTACGACCCGCAGCGCGGCCACGCCTTCGAGGCCTACGCGGTGCCGACGGTGACCGGGGAGATCAAGCGGCACTTCCGCGACCACATGTGGACGCTGCACGTGCCGCGGCGCATCCAGGACCTGCGCAACCGGGTCCGCAGATCGGCGAAGGAGCTGGCGCAGACCACGCCGGGCCGTCCCCCGACCGTCGAGGAGATCGCCGAGCACGCGCAGCTGACCACGGTCGAGGTACGGACCGGCATGGAGGCCCTGGAGTGCTTCTCCGCGCTGTCCCTGGAGGCGGAGATGCCCGGCACCGACGGCTACGCGCTCGGTGACGCGCTGGGCGGGCCCGATCCCGCCTTCGACGCGGTCGTGGACCGGGTGGCGGTGCGGCCCTGCCTGGAGGCGCTGCCCGAGCGCGAGCGCACCATCCTCTACCTGCGCTTCTTCGGGGGGATGACGCAGAGCGGCATCGCCCGGCAGCTCGGCATCTCCCAGATGCACGTCTCCCGGCTGCTCACGGGCTGTTTCGACCGGATACGCGAGGAGATCCTTGCGGAGGCCCGCTGAGCGCGGGCCCGCCGCACACCGGCCGTCCCAGACGGTCCTCCAGGGCGGCCAGGATCTCCGGCGGCATCACCCCGGTGCGCCCCCAGATGAGTACCGTTTCCGCCACATTGCGGAGTTTGATGTTCGTATGCTGGGAAACTTCCTTCAGGACGATCCACCCCTCGTCCGGCGTCACCCCGCCGAGGACGACGACCACACCGATCGCCTGGTCGACGACGGCGTGCGAGACGACCGCCTCCTTGAGCTGCCGGACCTCCTCCTGCAGCCGGAATATCTGGTCCGAGTCGGAATCCGGGTCCGGGTCCGGGGCCGGACCCGGGCGCACGTCGGTGGGGGGCATGGTCACCTCCGGGCCTCCATCCTCACCAGCCGCGGCCTGCCGCGCCACCGGGCCGTCCGGGGCGGGCGCGCCACCGTTTCGGCGTCCTGTGCGGGGTACTCGCCAGGCGCCCGCCGCACTCCCGGCCGGACGCTGGTGTCGAGCCGGTGGCTTCCGGTGGACGAGACCAGGACACGACTGCCATGAACCACGACACGACATCCGCCCCCCGCGGGGAGGGCCTGCTGTCCACGCACTCCGTGTACGGCGCCCCCTGCTGGGTAAGTCTCACCAGCCGTGATCTGAAGGCCACCGAGGAGTTCTACTCCGCCGTGCTGGGCTGGCAGTGGCGGCCCGTCCGGCTGGGCGAGCCCTTCCGCATCGCCCTGGCCGACGGGGTGCCGGTCGCCGGGATCGCCGCCGTCGCCGCGATGTGGCAGATGGCGGTCGCCTGGACGCCGTACTTCGCCGTGCGCAGCGCGGACGAGGCCGCGTCGCGGGCGCAGGAGCGCGGCGGCACCGCTGCGGTCGGGCCGATCTCCCTGCCGCCGGGGCGGGCGGCCCTGCTCGCCGACCGGGACGGCGCGACGTTCGGCATCTGGGAGGGCGAGCTGTTCTCGGACTGGGACGCCTGGCGCACCAAGCGTCCCGCCTTCATCCGCCTGCACACCCGTGACGCCTTCGACGCCGCGATCTTCTACGGCGAGATCTTCGAGTGGGCGTCCGGACAGGGCTGCTGCGAGGTCCGGTACGAGGGCGACGAGGTGGTCCTGCGCCACGAGGGCCAGGTCGTGGCCCGGATCGAATCGGGGGCGCTGGGCGCGGCCCCGGACCCGGCCGTGCGGCCGCACTGGCAGGTCCACTTCGCGGTCGAGGACGTCAGCGCCTGTGCCCGTACCGCCGAGCGGCACGGCGGCAGCGTGCTCTCGCTGAGCGAGGACGAGGCGGTGCTCCGGGACGCCGACGGCGCGCAGTTCACGGTGACCGCGCGCCGCCTCGGCAGCTGATCTCACCGGCTCACCGGCCGGTGCGCGACGGCCGGGAGAGCAGCACCAGGCTGCGCTGCCCGACGGTCAGCCTGGTGCCCGCCTTGTACTCGGCCTCGTCGGGGACGCCCTCCGGGTCGGCGGTGTCGACGAGGGTCGTCCAGCGCTCGCCGTAGGTGACGTCGGGCAGCCGGAAGTCGGCCGGCTCCCAGTGGCTGTTGAGCAGCAGCAGGAAGGAGTCGTCGACGACGGCCCGGCCCCGGGGGTCGGGTTCGGCGATGGCGTCGCCGTTGAGGAACACGCCGACGGTGTGCGCGTCGGAGCGCTGCCAGTCGTCGTCGGTCATCTCCCGCGCGTCGGGCAGCAGCCACACCAGGTCGGGCAGCGGCTGGTCCGCGTGGGTGAGGGTCTCGCCGCGGAAGAAGCGGCGCCGGCGCAGCACGGGATGGCCGGCGCGCAGGGCGATCAGGCGCCGGGCGAAGTCCAGCAGCGCGCGCTGCTCCTCGCCGAGCCGCCAGTCGATCCAGGAGATCTCGTTGTCCTGGCAGTAGGCGTTGTTGTTGCCGCGCTGGGTGCGGCCCAGTTCGTCGCCGTGGCAGATCATCGGGATGCCCTGCGAGAGCAGGAGCGTGGCCAGGAAGTTGCGCTGCTGCCGGCCGCGCAGCTCCCGGACGGCCGGGTCCTTGGTGTCGCCCTCGGCTCCGCAGTTCCAGGACCGGTTGTGGCTCTCGCCGTCCCGGTTGTCCTCGCCGTTGGCCTCGTTGTGCTTGTCGTTGTACGAGACGAGGTCGCGCAGCGTGAAACCGTCGTGCGCGGTGACGAAGTTGACGCTGGCGCGGGGGCGGCGGCGGCTGTGCTGGTACAGGTCGGAGGAGCCGGTCAGCCGGGAGGCGAACTCGCCGAGCGTGTGCTCCCCGGCGCGCCAGAAGTCCCGTACGGCGTCGCGGTACTTGCCGTTCCACTCCGA
Organism: Streptomyces sp. NPDC093065; assembly: GCF_044754585.1. Taxonomy (NCBI): domain Bacteria; kingdom Bacillati; phylum Actinomycetota; class Actinomycetes; order Kitasatosporales; family Streptomycetaceae; genus Streptomyces; species Streptomyces sp. NPDC093065. Next base: position 509,698 of record NZ_JBIVPJ010000004.1, read on the forward strand.
CCACAGCTGGGGGAAGTTGCCCACCTGGTAGCCGCCCTCGCCGACGTCCCAGGGCTCGGCGATCAGCTTGACGCGGCTGATCACGGGGTCCTGCTGGATGAGGTCGAAGAACGCGGACAGCCGGTCCACCTCGTGGAACTGCCGGGCCAGGGTGGCCGCGAGGTCGAAGCGGAAGCCGTCGACGTGCATCTCGGTGACCCAGTACCGCAGCGAGTCCATGATGAGCTGGAGCACGTACGGGTGGCGCATCAGCAGGCTGTTGCCGGTGCCGGTGGTGTCGTAGTAGTGCTGCCAGTCGCCGTCCACCAGGCGGTAGTACGAGGCGTTGTCGATGCCCCGGAAGGAGAGGGTGGGGCCCCTCTCGTTGCCCTCGGCGGTGTGGTTGTAGACCACGTCGAGGATCACTTCGAGACCGGCCTCGTGCAGGGTCTTGACCATCGACTTGAACTCGCTGACCTGCTGGCCGCGGGTGCCGAGGGCGGCGTAGCCGTTGTGCGGCGCGAAGAAGCCGATGGTGTTGTAGCCCCAGTAGTTGGACAGGCCCCGGTCCTGGAGCACCCCGTCGTGCACGAACTGGTGCACCGGCATCAGTTCGACGGCCGTCACGCCGAGGGAGGTCAGGTGCGCCACGACCGCCGGGTGCGCGAGGCCCGCGTAGGTGCCGCGCAGTTCCTCGGGCACGTCGGGGTGGGTGCGGCTGAGCCCGCGGACGTGGGCCTCGTAGATGACGCTCTCGGAGTACGGGCGCCGGGGCGGTCGGTCGTCGCCCCAGTCGAAGAACGGGTCGGTGACCACGCCCAGCATGGTGTGACCGGCACTGTCGCCCGGGTCGGCCCGGCCCTTGGCCCGCTCGAAGAGGGAGGCGTGGTTGTCCACCAGCCCGTCCACGGCCCGGGTGTAAGGGTCGAGCAGAAGCTTCGCCGGGTTGCAGCGGTGGCCGACGGCGGGGGCCCACGGGCCGTGGACCCGGTAGCCGTAGCGCTGCCCCGGGCCGACGCCGGGCAGGTAGCAGTGCCACACGAAGCCGTCGACGTCGGGCAGCGGGACGGTGCTGTGGTTGCCGTCGTCGTCGACGAGCACCAGGTCGACCCGCTCGGCGACCTCGCTGAACAGGGCGAAGTTGGTGCCCTGTCCGTCGTACGACGCCCCCAGGGGGTAGGGGTGCCCGCTCCACACGGGCGACCCCTTCCAGTTCGGTCTGGCGCGGGTCACCGGGCATCCTCCAGCACGCCGTCGGACGTACGTGCCCGGCCGGCCACCCGGGCCACCGCCATGATCTCTCGCGGCACTTCCAGCCCCTCCTGGGTGATCGGCTCGGGATCCGTCGCGACCAGCGGGACGCGTTCGCCGGCGCGGGCGCGGCGCGAGAACCAGATGACCTTCGCCCCGGTGTCGGTGGCACAGCAGCCCCAGCCGTCGCTGTTGGCCGCGAGGTGCTGCAGACAGGTGCGCAGGTCCTGGTCGGGACGGAGCGCGTGGTCGTTGCCCCCTACGGCCGTGATGAGGTGCTGGTGGTTCCACCACATCTCGATCGACGTGTTCTTGTCGCTCGCGTGCTCGTCGATCGCCAGCAGCAGCATCTCGGCGCCCGAGCAGACGGGTTCGACGAGGTTCTCCAGGTTCCAGAACCGGAGGTGAGCGGCCAGGATGCGCCTGACCTGTCCGACCCGTTCCGGGCTCACTTCCACGTCGAGGTGGTAGTAGCAGGGCACTGCGGTCTTCATCGTCGTGGCTCCTCACCGCGCGGGCTCTCGCTCCTCCGCGTCCCTTGGGGGACGGGCTCCCCGATCACGAAGCGTGAGCGCTGATCGCTTCTGAGTCACTCCAGAGTGGGAGCGGTAGTCCATTCGTGCAACACGAGCAGCTCGGGGCCGGGATCCGGGCGGGAGCGGACGACGAAAGCAGTTGAAGATCCAACAAGACGGGGTGTCACCATCCGTGCACCATGTGTGAAGAACTCGATCGCCCCCGACCCGATCGTCCAGAACCCGATCGTCCGTACCCCGGACCGTCCGGAAGGTGACCGGCCATGCTGCTCCCCGCGAAGAGCGAAGTCGCCCGGCAGCTGCGGCATTACCGCGCCTGGGAACGCTCGATGCTGGCGTCCCCCACGGACGTCACCGTCCGGACCACCTTCGAGGACTCCGGATACACCCTCTGCGTGCTGATGGGGAAGCGGTGCGCACGCGAGGCCGCGGACGCTGCTGAAAGGTATCTGCGGACGAACCTGCTCACCCACGCGCAGGAGCGGACGGAGCGGCTCGCCCCGACGGGGCACAGGACCCCCTCGGGCGCGGCCTGACCCGATCGGCCCAACCCAATCGGCCGGGCCCGCGCCCGGCCCCGAGCATGGCGGAGGTGAGATGCGGATGAGTGCGACCGTGGGGATCGGACGTATCCCGGTCCGGGACGTCCACCCGGTGGTGGAGAACGGCAGGCGCCCGGCGAAGGCGGTGACGGGAGAGACGTTCGAGGTCACCGCGACGGTGTTCCGGGAGGGGCACGACGCGGTGGCCGCCAACGTCGTGCTGAAGGACCCCGAGGGCCGGCCGGGGCCGTGGACGCCGATGCGGGAGCTGGCGCCGGGCACCGACCGCTGGGGCGCGGAGGTCACTCCGGGGGCACCGGGTCACTGGACGTACCGGGTGGAGGCGTGGAGCGACCCCGTCGCCACCTGGCGGCACGCCGCGCGGATCAAGGTCCCGGCCGGCATCGACACCGGTCTCGTCCTGGAGGAGGGGGCCGAGCTGTACCGGCGGGCCGCCGCGGGGGTGCCCGCGGACGCCGGACGGCCGGTGGTGCTGGCCGCGGCCGAGACCCTGCTCGACGACACACTGCCGGTGGCCACCCGGCTGGCGGCGGCGTTGACGCCGGAGGTGGACGCGGTCCTGGCCCGCCATCCCCTGCGGGACCTGGTCACCTCCTCCGAGCCGCTGCCCCTG